>CAZXSG010000891.1:0-2628 GCA_964643185.1 uncultured Holophagales bacterium | reverse complement strand
GGAAGCAGGACACGGCCCCCCGGGTTTCCGTTCATCTCGGCCGTCGCGCACCCTGCGGCGGACCCGTTCCGGCTGCTGGTCGAGTCCGTGGCGGATTACGCGATCTATCTGGTCGACCCGGGCGGCCTCATCGCGAGCTGGAACCCGGCCTCGGAACGCATCTTCGGCTATCGCGCTGAGGAGATCCTCGGACAGCCTTTCACTGTGGCGTACCGGCCCGAGGACGTCCAGAGCGGACTGGCGGAGGCCATGCGACGGCAGGCACTCGCCGAGGGACACCACGAGTTCGAGGGATTGAGGGTCCGCAAGGACGGCTCGACGTTCTGGGCCGTCGTCTCGATCTCCGAGGTGAAGGACTACTTCGGAGGTCACGCCGGACTGAGTGTCGTCACCCGCGACATCACCGAACGCAAGGCCGCCGAGGAGGCCGTGCGCAGCGAGCGGGATCTCTCGGACGCGATTCTCGCGAGCCTGCCGGGCGTCTACTACATGTACGACGAGGCCGGCCGGTTCCTGCGCTGGAACCGGCTCTTCGAGATCGTGCCCGGCTATTCGGCGGAGGGTATATCGACGCTGCACCCCCTCGACCTCTTCGAGGGTGCCGACAGAGCACGCGTCGCCGAAGGAATCGCCTCGGTGTTCCGGGAGGGCTGGGCCGAGGTCGAGGC
This sequence comes from uncultured Holophagales bacterium, assembly GCA_964643185.1. GTDB lineage: Bacteria > Acidobacteriota > Thermoanaerobaculia > UBA5066 > UBA5066 > JAEUQS01. The sequence continues at coordinate 1,960 of CAZXSG010000891.1, read as the reverse complement.
CGATCTCCTCTCCAGAGACGGCCGGCGCACCCCGTACTATTTCAACGGGGCCCGCGCCGAGGTTCTGGGCCAGCCGTGTCTCCTCGGGATGGGGATCGACATCAGCACGCGGCGGCGCACCGACGCCGAGCTCCGGCGGACGGGCGACCTGCTCCGGGCCGTCGCCGAGGCGGCCTCCGACGCGATCTTCGTGAAGGACCGGGCCGGCCGGTACCTCCTGATCAACCCCGCGGCGGCACAGTTCGTCGGCAGGACGGCCGGCGAGGTGCTCGGGCGGGACGACACCACCCTGTTCGACGAGCGGGACGCGCGCGTCGTCATGGACCACGACCGCCGGGTGATGGAGTCGGGTCTTCCGGAAACTTCGGAGGAAGAGCTCACCGCCGCCGGCACGACCCGGGTCTACCTCGCGACGAAGGCTCCGTACCGGGACCACGAGGGCGCCGTCATCGGCGTCGTGGGCATCTCCCGGGACATCACCGACCGTACGCAGGCCGAGAAGGCGCTCCGCGTGAGGAACGACCTGTACGCCATGCTCGCTCTCACGAACCGGGCCGTCAGCCGCTGTGACTCCGCGCGGGAGCTGTACGAAGAGGTGTGCCGGATCGCCGTGGAGACGGGGCGCTTCCAGTTCGCATGGGTCGGCGTGCCCGAGGGGGATCGTCTCTCGTGCGTCGCCTCGGCGGGTGACGACCACGGCTACATGGAATCGCTCGTCGTGAGCCTCGACGAGGCGGACCCCAGATCCCGTGGACCGAGCGGCCGCGCTGCGCGTTCGGGCCAGGCCTACGTCATCAACGACTTCATGGCCTCCTCGATGACGACTGTCTGGCACAGTGCGGCCCGGCGGGCCGGGTTTTCCGCCTCGGCCGCTTTCCCGCTGAAAGAGCGCGGGACGGTCGTCGCGGTGCTCACACTGTACGCATCGACGCCCGGATTCTTCACGGAAGAGCTCGAGGCGACGCTCGGCGAGATCACGCCGAGCGTCTCGTTCGCTCTGGACAAGCTCGCGCACGAACGCGAGCGGGCGCTCGCCGAGGAGCGCCTCGAGGAGAGCCGGGCCCTCCTCCGGGTGGCGAGCCGCCTGGGCCGCATGGGAGCCTGGTCGGTCGAGCTCGAGGGGCTTCGGGTGATCTGGTCCGAGGAGCTGCTCGACATCCTCGAGCTGCCCCGGGACCACTCCCCCGGCTTCCAGTACGGCATCGACATGTACCTTCCTGCTTACCGGCAGACCGTCCGCGAGGCGTTCACCCGTTGCGTCGAGCACGGCACCCCGTTCGACCTCGAGGTCCAGGGTCAGGCCGACAGTGGCCGAAAGCTGTGGATCCGGGTGATCGGCGAGGCGACGAGGGGACCCGACGGGACGATCGTAGGTGCCCGGGGGGGCCTCCAGGACATTTCCGATCGCATGAATGCCGCCGAGGCTCTGAGGCTCCGCGATCGCGCCATCCAGGCCGCCTCACAGGGCATCCTCATCACCGATCCCAGCCTGCCGGACCATCCGATCATCTTCGCGAATGCGGGCTTCGAGCGCATGACGGGCTATTCGCAGGCCGAGGTCGTGGGCCGGAACGGCCGCTTTCTCGAGGGGAAGGACACGGATCCCCAGGCCGTCGCCGAGATCGCGGCCGCCGTTCGGGAGGGCCGGAGCTGCGCCGTCGAGATCCTGAACTACCGCAAGGACGGCACGCCCTTCTGGAACCAGCTGACGCTGTCACCGCTCCTGGGCGAGGACGGCACCCCGACCCACTTCGTGGGGGTGCAGAGCGACGTCACGGACCGGAGGCGGCTCGAGACCCAGTTCCGGCACGCTCAGAAAATGGAGGCGATCGGCCGCCTGGCCGGGGGCGTCGCCCACGACTTCAACAACCTCCTCACGGTGATCGGTGGGTGCAGCGACCTCGTGCTCGACGGGCTCGCGCCGGGGGACCCGCTCCGCGAGCTCGTGTCGGAGGTCCAG
>CAZXSG010000890.1:0-2635 GCA_964643185.1 uncultured Holophagales bacterium | reverse complement strand
GGGCGGAGCGGCTTCTTGTTGAAGAGCATCCAGCCGAGGAGCATCTCGGCGATGTGGTACCGGCGCACCTCGTCGGACGCGCCGGAGACCCGCGCGAGCGTCTTCGAGGAAACCTCCTCATCGCGCTCGACGAGGGTGATCACGCCCTGCTCTGCGGAGACGGCCTTGCGCGACGTTTCGATGATCGCGCCGATCACCTCGTCGCCGTCGGTGGTGCCGCCGATCTGACGGGCCAGCTCGTTGAGGATGGAGAGCTCCTCGACCGCGCGCCGGAGCCTCTCGTTCTCGTCTTTCACGTCGAGACGGCGCTCCCCCGAGCGGCGATCCAGCGCCGCGAGCAGCTCCTCCTGGGTGCCGGCCGTTTCGGCGGTGTCCTCTTGGGCCAATTTCGTCGCGATGCTATCACCGGGAATCGGGCGATCCGGGGTCCTGGGCCTCGTCTCCAGGGCCGCCGCCGGGAGGCTCCGAGACCCTCACCGCGCAGAGACCGGGCACCTCGCGACAGGTCTCGAAATCGGCCTCGGCGCCGCCCGCCGCGCCGTCCGCGAGCTCGTAGAGAAACGGCTGCTCCGGGTCTTCCACGAGGCGCACGGCGCCCCGCGAGAGAACGTCGCGGGGCCCGCCCGCGCCGAAGAGACCGCCCTCGGACACGAGCCACAGCCAGGCGGGATCCGCGGGAGCTTTCCCGGCGGTGAGGAGCTCGTCGAGCGGCACGGCCGGCCGCCCGGCGGCGAGCTCTCCGAGGCGCGAGACATCGAACGCGCGGAAGAGAGTTCCGTCGGCCGCCTCGATCTGGAGAAGCGGCGCGCCATCGGGCAGCACCGCATCGTCCAGCGCGGCGGCGATCCTCACGAAGTCGTTCTCGCTCGCACCTTCGAGAATCACGTCCACGCGGTTGTCCCGCCGGTACGCGGTGTCCGCGATGGAGGCCTCACCGCCGGCGATCTCGTGCACGCGCCAGCCCAGCGTTGTGCGGAAGATGCCCTTGGCCCGCGCGACGCGTCCCGAGAGGCCCAGCGATGCCGTCTTCAGCTTCTCGAACAGCGTCTCGAGGCGCTCCGCGTCGAAGACGCGCTCCTCGCCCTTCGCCCAGCCGCGACCCTCGTAACCCTCGTGGGACTCGTGGGCGTGCCTGTGCGCGTGCGTGGCCCGTTCGACCTCGCGTCCGCGCGGGAGCGGGGTGTCGAGGACGACGTCGGGCAGGACGCCGAAGGACGTGCGGAAGACGCCGAGCTTTTCGGGGCGGAGCGCGGCCGCCCACGCCTCGGCCGCGGCGAGCTGGTCTTCCGTCGCGAGGTCCGAGCGGTTCCAGACGAGGAAGTCGCCGATGTCCACCTGATCGCGAAAGAGCCCTCCCTTGGCGTACTCCTCCGCATAGCCGAGCCGCGGATCGAGGAGCGTGATCACGGGCCGCACGTCGAAGCGGGGCGCGAACCGCGCGCGCCTCAGGAGGTCGACGATGTCGGAGGGACGCGCGAGACCCGTCGGCTCGATCACGAGGCGCGTGGGCGCGGCCACGTCGAGAATCTCCTCGAGCGTGGCCTCGAGGTCGGCGATCGCCGTGCAGCAGACACAGCCGCCCGGAACCTCCATGAGAACGCAGCTCGCGCAGTCCGTGAGGAGAGCTCCGTCGATGCCCAGCTCGCCGAACTCGTTCACCACCACGGCGATGCGCTCGGTGTCGGCCCGGCGGGCGAGGAGGTCGCGGAGAGCCGTGGTCTTCCCCACTCCGAGGAAGCCCGAAAGAACGTGAACGGGAATGCGCGTGGAGTCCGCCTCCGCCTCGAACATGACCGGAGTGTACGGAAGACCGGTTTCCTCGAGCTCCCCCCGCTCGTCTCACTCGGGAAGGCGGAGGTTCCCATGCAGATCCGGTTCCGGCTCCTTGCTCTGGGTCTCGTTTGCGCAGGCACACTCTCGGGCCTGCTCTCGGCCGCACCCCCACAGGGCGAGGTTGAAATTCCGCTGTCGACGTACGACGCCCTTCGCGCCGCGGCGAAGGCTCCCCGCCCTACACCTGTGCCCACCCCGGGCTTCGTGGGCGTGAGGGTGCGCCGCGCGACGCTCGTGCCGCGCCTCCTCGACCTCGCGGCCCCTCGGCTCCGTTTCGACGCCGAGCTCGAGGTGCGCATCGCCGGGGATCCCCCGGCCTCGGTGCGGGTCTACGAGGACGGCCCGCCCCTCGACAGCTGGACCGTGTCCCCCGAGGGAACGCTCGCGCTTTCAGCGCCCGGCCTCGGGCTCGTGGCACCTCGCGAGGGTCTCTACCGCGTGGCGCTTTCGGGCGAGGTGGCGGGCACGACCGACGAGACGACGGGGACGATCACGTTCGAGCTGCCGAGGCTCGCGGGCGCGCCGATCGCGTTCGACCTCGTCGAGCCGAAGAACACGCCCCTCGAGAATCTCGCGGCGCGTGGGGCCTACGCGGTCCGCGATCTGGACGCGCGGGCGACAAGGGTCGTGATCGGGTCCGGCCCCGCGTACCTCGACTTGACGCTCCGGCGACGAGCCGTGGAGCCGGCCGTCCTCTCGGGCTCTCTGACGCACGCGATCACGCTGGGCGGGGACGCGCTGCGGCACGAGCTCCGCCTGACCGTGAAAGTCCTGCGGGGCGTGCTCGAGGAGCGGGAGCTGA
>CAZXSG010000889.1:0-2635 GCA_964643185.1 uncultured Holophagales bacterium | reverse complement strand
TGCGGAAGCGGCTCGCGGCGGGCACGTCCAGGACGATCGGCACGAGCCCCTCGCTCGTGAGCCCGCCGGAAGGCACGAAGCTGCCGTCGGACGTACCGCCCCCCGACGCCGCTCCGTCGTTCACGACGCCGTAGACCACGGTGGGCGCCGTGCCCGAGATCCGGCGCACGCGTACATAGCCGTTCGTGACTTCGGGGCCTCCCAGCGTAAGCACGCGGTTGAGCTGGCGGAACTCGCCGGGGGCGAGCGTCACGCGCTCGGCATTTCCCACCGCGGCTCCCGTTTCGCCGTCGAAGACCTGGACCTCGAGCTCGAGCGCGCTTCCCTCGAAGGCCCCGTGCACGAGGCCGAGGTTCGAGCGGAACGCGGCGTCCTCCCGGAGACCGAAGACCCAGGACTCGGCCACGGCGGGAGCCGGGGGAACCCCGGGCGCGAACGTTCCGAACCGCCCGCCCACCCGCGTGTTCGGGTTGGGCGTCGAGACCCGCGATCCCGCGAAGAGTCCGCCTGTGCTCGTGGTGCCGGGGAAGGAGACGAAGAGAGTTCCGACGATTGCTGCGCCCGCGCCGCCCGCCCCGAGCTTCGCGCCGGTTTCTCTCAGGAAGGAGATCGCTTCGGAAAAGACGATCTGCCGGCCCGCGGGAACGCTCAGGCCCACGACAGGGACGTCCGCGGCCGTCGCTCCCGCCGTCGGCACGAAGCGCAGGAGAGCCGTGCGCGCCGTGGACGTGGCGTTGCCGAGCACGAGATCCGACGTGAAGAACGCGCCCCCGGCGCCGGGCGCTTCGAGCACGACCGGCACCTGGATGCCGGCGCCCGTGGTGTCGGCCGCGCGCGCGACCCCCAGGAAGAGCGTCGCGCGGACATCGGCCGCTGCGGTCGCCGCTGCGACCTCGACGCTGGATGCCGAGCCGGGCGCGTCGGACGCCGCGGTGAGCGTCACGGTCAGCGCGGTTCCCTCCGAGAGAAGGCCGCCGGCCGTCTCCGCTCCGGGCTTCGCGGGCGAGAAGCGAGCGGTGACCCCCGCCGGAAGCCCCCGCAGGGTGAGCACCGCCGGTGAACCCGATATCGTTTTCGAGGCGGAACGCAGCAGCACGGTCACCGTGGCGGAGCCGCCCGCGTCGAGCCTCACGACGGCCGGGGAAACCGCCAGGAACGCGCTCGACGAAAGGGACGTGGCCGCGGCCACGTCCTCTCCGACGAGGCCGTCGACGATCGGGCTCCCCCAGCCCGTCGACGCGTCCCAGCCCGGACCGGCGGCGAAACCCGGCACGCCGGGCACGCCGTTGTCGCCGGTCGTGACGTCCCGGAACACGACCGGAGAGCCCTGGTCGAACTGGGCGGTGCCGAGCCGGTAGAGCGCCGGGTTGAGGTTCCCGATGCGCCCGCCCGCCCGCTGCACGAGAAGGGCCGCGATGCCGGCGAACGCGGGCGCCGAGGCCGAGGTCCCGGTCACGCCCGTGAAGCCGTTGAACGCGCTGTTGGAGTCCAAGACGACGATGTACGGGACCTTGCCCGAGGCGTTCAGCGCCGCGTCCGGCACCATGCGACGGTCCCCGGCGGGGAGTCCCGGCCCCATCTGCCAGGAAGGCCGCGTGAAGAGAACGCTGGCGCCTCCCCCGGTGCCGATGAGTCCACGCCCCCCGGCGAGAGCGCTCTCGTTCCACACGCGTTCCGGAATGGGACCCATCACCGACCGCTTCGTGAGCGCGTCGTTCGTGGCCTCCCAGTAGCGCTCCGGCTGGCCGCCGTCGTCGAACTGCGTGCCGCCGACGCAGGTCGCGTAGGGCGACGTCGAGAGGCCGTTGACACCGGGCTTCGTACCCATCGAGGCGTTCGGCGAATCGCAGCCCGCGGCCCCGCTGTCGCCCGAGGCCACGAAGACCGAGATGCCCTGCGCGGCGGCCTGCGCCCACACGTTCGTGTAGAGCTCCGTGTCGGAGCCCACGAACTCCTCCTCACACGTGCCGGACGACCTCGAGAGGATGTCCTGGCGGTTCGCGTCCACCGCGAAGAGCGCGGAGAGGTCGACGCCGTCGGTCGTGGCCGTGGACTTCGTGATCACGACGTCCACGTCGGCGCCCGGTGCCACGGCCCCCGCCCACTGCACGTCGAGGTTCGCCTCCAGCCGGTCGCCGTAGCCCAGGATGCCGGGATCCGGGCCGTTCAGCACGATCGTGGGCGGCTTTTCGGCGAGCCCGAACTCGGAACGAAAGCGTCGCATGTCCTCCAACGACACGTTGGTTCTCGCGAGGATCCCGATGCGGGCGCCACGGCCGTCGACCCCGGAAGAGAGGAGCGTCTCGAGCCCGTAGATCCGGTGGAAGTCGGCGGGAGCGAGGGAATGGACCGTGCCCTCCGTGAACAGCGGGGCCCGCGTCGCGAGGGAATGGCGGCGGCCCGCGCTCCCCATCACCTTCGCTTTCGGCAGAGGAAGGGCGGGCGGTGCGTCCCAGAGGAGCGAGAGCGCGCCCGTTTCGCTCACGTACTCGCCAAGTGCCGTTCCGAGCGCCCTTCCGACATCGTCCGCGCGGCCCGAGACGAGCATCAGCGTGCGTCCGGCTCTCCGGTGCGTGACCTCGACGTCACGCGAGACGCAGTGATCCGTGGGGAAAGCGAAAACCCCGTCACGGGG
>CAZXSG010000888.1:0-2637 GCA_964643185.1 uncultured Holophagales bacterium | reverse complement strand
CGTCAACGGGGCGCAGCAGCCTACGGCCACGGCCAGTGAGGTGGTAGCGGCGTCGAGCGCTGCGGCCGGCTCCGGCGGACGCTACGATCCCAGCAAGTTCGCTCGGACGGGAGCGCGCTGATGCCGCTCGTGAACAACGGAAACGACGGGATCCTGACCATCGGCGGGATCAGCATGAACCCCACCAACGGTGCCTGGGGGATCGTCGGCCACGAGCGCGGGGAGGGGTCGGCGTGGGCCTCCTGGCATGCCCAGGACGCGCCGAGACGCAGGCCTTGAAGGCCGGCCTGCCAGACACTCAGAGACGAGCCACCGTGCGCCGAGGGAGGCGGCTCGAGGAATTCGATCTCGACGCCGCGCTCGCGAGGAAGCCCGGTCTCCTCCTCGTGGACGAGCTCGCGCACACGAACGCCGAGGGCTCGCGGCACCGGAAGCGCTGGCAGGACGTCGAGGAGCTCCTCGACGCCGGCATCGACGTGTGGACGACGCTCAACGTCCAGCACCTCGAGAGCCAGAACGACGTCGTCGCGTCGGTGACCGGCGTGATCGTGCGGGAGACCGTGCCCGACGGCGTCCTCTCGCGTGCTCACGAGGTGGAGCTCGTGGATTTGCCGCCCGCGGCCCTCCTCGAACGGCTCGCCGAGGGCAAGGTCTACGGCCCGGAGGAATCGCGCCGCGCCGCGGTGGGCTTCTTCAAGCTCGGGAACCTGCACGCGCTCCGCGAGCTGGCCCTCAGGAGCACGGCCGACCGCGTCGACGACGACGTGCAGGCCTACCGCAAGAAGGCCGGCATCGAGACGACCTGGCACGTCTCGGAGCACGTCCTCGTGTGCGTGGGCAAGGACCCGTCCTCCGCCGACCTCGTGCGGCGCGGACGGCGCATGGCCGACCGGCTGGACGCGACGTTCACGGTGCTCCACGTGGAGTCCACCCGGAACCCGATCGCGGAAAGCGAGCGTGTGCGCGTGACACAGCACCTGCGCCTCGCCGAGCAGCTCGGGGCGGACGTCGCGACGCGGCAGGGCGACCGCGTGGCCGAGGAGATCCTGGCGTTCTCGCGCGCCCACAACGTCACGCGGCTGCTCCTCGGCCGGCCGACCCGCTCGCGGCTCCGCGAGCTCGTCTTCGGCTCCCTCGTCGACTCCGTGGTGCGGGGCAGCGTGGGACTCGACGTCATCGTGAGCGCTGGAGAGGCCGGCGCCGCCGCACCGGCAGGCCGGTGGGCGCAGATCGGCATCCCCACCCGCAGCTCGCCGCTCGCCCACTACGGCGCGGCCGCCGGCGTCGTGGCGATCGCGACGATCCTCTCGCGGCTTCTCCTAAGGCAGTTCGACCTCGCGAACTTCGTGATGATCTACCTCCTCGGCATCGTGATCGTCGCGACGCGGTTCGGACGCGGGCCCTCTGTCATGGCGTCGATTGGCTCGGTGCTCGCGTTCGACTTCTTCTTCGTGCCGCCACACCTCACGTTCGCGGTCTCCGACGTGCGGCACCTCTTCACCTTTGCGGTGCTCCTTCTCGTGGGCCTCCTCGTGAGCGGACTCACGGTGCGGCTCTCGCGGCAGGCCGAGGCGGCGCGCGAGCGCGAGGCCCGGACGACGGCGCTCTACTGGCTGACCCGATCTCTCGCCGGAGCGCGCGGCACGGCCGACATCGTCGCGGCGGCCACGAAGGCGTTCGAGAAAGTGTTCGAGGGGCGCTTCCGGCTCTTCCTCCCCGGTGAGGACGGACGGCTCGACCTCACGGGCCACGCGCTCGACGAGCGGGAAACGGGCGCCGCACAGTGGGCGTTCGCGCACGAGGAGCCCGCGGGCCTCGGCACCGCGACGCTCCCGGCCGCGCGAGCCCTGTACCTGCCCCTGTCCTCGGGCGCGTCCATCGCGGGGATCCTCGCCATGGAGCCGCGCGACCCGGACCGCATCGAGGAGCCCGAGGAGCGGCAGCTCCTCGCGACGTTCTGCAAGCAGACGGCTCTCGCCCTCGAGCGGGCGCGGCTCGCCGAGGAGGCCGAGGACGCTCTGCGACGCGCCGAGAAAGAGGAGCTCAAGACCTCTCTGCTGTCCTCCGTCTCGCACGACCTCCGCACGCCGCTCGCCGCCATCACGGGCGCGGCCTCGACGCTCCTCGGCCAGCCTGCGCGCGACGCGAGCGACAAGGACCTGCTCGAGACGATCGCCGAGGAGGCGACCCGGCTCGAGCGCCTCGTGCTCAACGTTCTCGAGATGACGCGGCTCGAAGCAGGCACGATCGCGGTGAGAAAGGAATGGATGCCGCTCGAGGAGGTGATCGGCTCGGCCCTGAACCGTACGGAGGCGATCCTCGAGGGCCGCCGCGTGAACGTGCTCCTGCCGGCCGCGCTGCCGCTCGTGCCGATCGACGAAGTGCTCCTCTCGCAGGTCTTCGTGAACCTGCTCGAGAACGCCGCTCGCTACACCCCGGCGGGAACCGCGGTCGAGATCTCCGCGCGCCCGCTTCCCGGAGCCGTCGAGGTCGAGGTGCGGGACCGCGGTCCCGGGCTGCCCGAGGGGGACTCCAGGCGGCTCGTCGAGAAGTTTTTTCGCGGGGACCGCCGCGGCTCCACCGGAACGGGCCCCGGCCTGGCCAACCGCCCCGCGATAGGCGCGGCGCACGGGGGGG
>CAZXSG010000887.1:0-2638 GCA_964643185.1 uncultured Holophagales bacterium | reverse complement strand
GTCAATATCGTCGAACAGCTCAATGTCAACGAGCTCGGCCTCGCTTTCGATACCCAGCAGGTGACACGCGAGACCCGAATCCGCCAGAAAGAGCTTGGGCGATTTCACGAGCCTCTTCCCCACGTTCTCGAAGTACTGGGGCACGAGGAGGATCTGGCCGGTCACCTCGAGCGCCGAAAGCCATTCGGAGATCGTCGGCACCGAGACACCCAGAGGTCCTGCGAGATCCGAGCGGTTCAGCATCTGGCCCGTGCGGCTCGCCACGAGAGCCATGAACCGCCTGAAGCTCGAGAGATCCTTGATTGCCGTGACCGCCCGTACGTCCCTTTCGAGATACGTCTGCACGTACGAGGAGAACCAGAGCGGCGCCGTACGGGGTTGCGCGACGACTTCGGGAAATCCGCCGCGGAGGAGTGAGACCTTGGGGCTCTCCAGCACCGAGAGCGGTCCGAGGGCGAGGAGCGCGGCACGCCCCGCCATCGATTCCGTCACGCCGCGCATGAGCCCGGCTTCCTGGGAACCGGTGATGAGCCACTGACCTCTCCGGCCGGGAGCCGCGTCGATGCGCGCCCGGACGTGAGCGAGGAGCTCGGGCACATTCTGGATCTCGTCGAGGATCGCGGGCGTCTTCAGGGAGTCGAGAAACGTCCGCGGGTCGGAGGAGAGCCGCGCGGCGACCTCCGGATCTTCGAGGAGGACGTAGGCCGCCTTGGGGAAGAGGCGCCTCAGGAGCGTGGTCTTGCCGGTTCGCCGAGGCCCGGTGAGGACGACCGCAGGGAAGGACCGGGCCACTCTCGCGACCTCACCCGCAAGGAGCCTCGCGACGAAACGCATTTGAGAATCTTAAAGTGTCACTTTAAATTTCTCAAACCAGACTCAGGACGCGCGCTTCGAGGTGGCGCCTCTCGGCCGGGTTCTTCACGAGCGCCAGAGCCTCTCCGTAGGCCGCTCGCGCGGCCGCGACGTCGCCTGCCTTGCGCAGCAGCTCGGCGCGCGCGGCGGGGAGCAGGTGATAGCGCGCGAGCGCGCCGTCCTTCTCGAGCGCGTCGAGCCAAGCGAGGCCGCGTTCGGGACCCTCGGCCATCGCGAGCGCCACGGCTGCGTTCAGCTCGACGACGGGCGCGGGACGCAGCTCGAGGAGCCGGCGATAGAGCGCGGCGATCTGGTTCCAGTCCGTCGCGGCAGCCGTTGGCGCATTCGCGTGGAGCGACGCGATCGCGGCCTGGACGACGTAGGGCCCGCGTCCTCCCCCGGCGATCGCCGCGTCGAGCAGCCCCGTCGCCTCGGCGATCTCCGTTCGGTCCCAGCGCGAGCGGTCTTGCGCGTCGAGCGGCACGAGACGGCCTTCCTCGTCGAGCCGCGTCGCCCTTCGCGCGTGCGGGAACAGCATCAGCGCGAGCAGTCCCTTGACTTCGGTTTCGCCGGGGACGAGTTCGGCAAGGACGCGACCCAGCCGGATCGCCTCCTCGGCCACCGCGACGCGCACGAGCGCCGTGCCCTCCGTGGCCGTGTAGCCCTCGTTGTAGATGAGGTACACGACCTCGAGCACCGCCTCGAGCCTCTCCGGCAGCGCCTCGCGGGGCGGGATCTCGTAAGGGATCCCCGCCGCCTCGATCTTCTTCTTCGCCCTCACGATGCGCTGCGCCGTGGTGGCCTCGGGCTCGAGGAACGCCCGCGCGATCTCGCGGGTCGTGAGCCCCGACAGCGTGCGCAGCGTGAGCGCGACCTGGGCCTCGCGGTTCAGCGCCGGATGGCAGCACGTGAACACGAGGCGCAGCCGCTCGTCGCCGACGCCGGAGCGGACCTCGGGATCCTCCCCCTCGTCCTCGCTCGAGGGCGCCGCGAGCGTGGCCTCGAGCTGTTCGTCGATCGCGTCGTCTTTTCCGCGGCGGCGGCGGATGCGGTCGAGCGCGGACCTTCGGGCGACGAGCGTGAGCCAGGCCCCCGGCCGATCGGGAATGCCCTGCGAAGGCCACAGGGCGAGGGCCTTGCCGTAGGCGTCCTGCAGCGCGTCCTCCGCCAGATCGATCCCGCCGAGCTGACGGATCAGCCCGGCGAGGATCCGGCCGTGCTCCCTGCGACACGTCTCGTCGATGACGCGCGAGATCAGAGGCGGTCCGCCTTACTCGTCCGAGCCCATTCCGAGCGGACGCACTTCGATGGACCCGAACGGCGCCGACGGGCACTTCGCGGCCCAGGCCAGCGCGCTGTCGAGGTCGGCCGTCTCGATGAGGTAGAAGCCGCCGAGCTGCTCCTTCGTCTCCGCGAACGGGCCATCGGTCGTGAGCGTCTTGCCGTCGCGCACCCGCACCGTGGTCGCCGTGTTGGTGTGCTTGAGCTCGGAGCCGCCGCGCAGGATTCCGGCGCCCGCGAGGTCTTTGCTGTACTTCCCGTAGGCCTCGTAGATGCCGTTCATCTGTTCCTGGGACATGGTGTTCCAGGCCGACTCGTCACCGTAGATGAGGATGGCGTACTTCATGGTCGTCTCTCTTTCTCCCGATTATTCGGGTTCTGGAGAGACGACGCACGAAGGACGCGTTCTCGACAGCCTCTGTCGAAAAAAACTAGGGCATCAAGGTGGCCATGGGGCCGTATGTCTCGGGGCGCCGGTCTCGGAAGAACTGCCAGTCGTCGCGCA
>CAZXSG010000886.1:0-2645 GCA_964643185.1 uncultured Holophagales bacterium | reverse complement strand
GGCCGTTCCGGAGTTCGCGGAGCGGGGCCGGGAGGCCTTCCTTGCGTTGTCACGGATTCCGGCGCTCACGGTCGCGGTGGTACGGGGGCCGTGCTTCGGCGGGGCGCTCGATCTCGTGCTCTCCGCGGACGTCCTGGTGGCGATGCCCACCGCGCGCTTCGCGCATCCCGGAGTGAAGCGCGGCATCGTGACGGGCTGGGGCGGCACGCTGACGGCGTCCCGCCGGCTCGCCGGGGCGGACCTGCGCCGCCTCTTCCTCGAAGCCGAGGTGTTCACCGCGGAGGTCGCGCTCGAGAGCGGCCTCGTGGACGCGGTCGTGCCCTCCGAGGACGCGCTGGAGGAGCTGCTCGTCAGGCTCGAAGGTCCGGCCGGCCGGACGCTCCTCGGCCTGCGAGACGCGTCAGGTCTTCTCGAGGGGCTGTCGCCCGCGCTCGCGATCCAGCTCGAAGAGCGCGTGCACGAGCTGAAAGGGATCCCGGCTACTTGACGTTGACCATCGGCACGTAGGACCCGTCGGACGTGCCCGCGAGCGTGTCCTTGCCGTCGTTGAGAACGCCGTAGACGATGTAGTCACAGCCCGAGGCGCGCAGACAACGCACCCTCACATAGCCCTCGCGGATCCCGCCCTGGTCGAGAATCGCGTTCCACTGGTACCACTGTCCGGGACCCAGCACCTTGGTCGTCTGATGGCGGAGCGTGGTGGCCGTGGCGCTGTACACCGAGATCTCGAACGGCGCGGTGACGTCCAGCGACGCGTTCACGAGGGCCAGGTTCGATCGGGTCGTGTCGTCCTGACGGAGGCCGTAAACCGAGGCTTCGGAGTGCGCGCGCCTCGCCGCGGGAACCGCCGGAAAGGCCAGCCCGAACGTGCCACCCACGGCCTCGTCGGGGTTCGGCGTGTACACGCGGGCGAGCGCCGCGGCGCCCGTGACCTTGAGGCTGCCGCCCTGCGTGCCCTCCTCCGGGATGTGGAGCCCGAGCTTCCGCAGGAAGTCCATCGCGTCCGCGTCGGCGATCTGCGTACGGGGCGGCATCACCACGCGACCGGAGCTCGTGAGCTTCGTGGCCTGGAGCGCGTCCGCCGAGGTGTAGTACAGGTTCACCGTCTGCTCGAGCGGCGAGTCGTTCGTGAGGACGAGCTCGGTCTTGTACTTCCCCGAAGAGAGGACGATGGGCAGCGTTCCCTCGGTGACGCCCGTGTCGATCCACGAGCCGTCGGACGTTCCGCCCCCCTCGCGGCCGCCGTCGTTCACCACGGCGTACGCGATGAAGCGGTCGTTGCCCGACGTGAGCTGGAGGCGGGCCCAGCCGTTCTCGAGGCCGAAGCCCGCGAGGACCGACGACACCTGCGTCCACTGACGAGGCTCGAGGTGCACCACGAGGGGCTCGCCGGCCGGCGCGCCCGTGAGGCCGTCGTACACGGTGACGCGGACGTCGATCGGGCCGTTCTGGCCCCCGCCTGCGTGCGCGATCGCGAGGTTCGAGCGGAACGAGGCGTTCTCGCGAAGTCCGTAAACCGAGGCCGCCACCTCGCTGGCGCTGCCCACGGGAACCCCGAGCGAGAACGTGCCGAACGAGCCCTCGCCGATTCCGTCGGCGTTGGCTTTCTGCGGGGTCGCGATGCGGGAGCCCGCGTACGGGGCGGGATCGCCGGGCGCGAGGTTCACGAGCCTGGCGAAGAGCGTCCCGACGACGTTCGACCCGGCCTCGGGCAGCTCCGCGCCGAGGCTCCGCATGTAGCTCACGACGTCGGGAACGTAGAGCCGCGTCCCGGCGGCCACGTCGTCCTCCGTGGTGATGCTCACGAACTTCTCCGGAGCGTCCGCCGGGTAGAACGTCAGCTCGAGGGGGGAACCCACGCCGCCGAGGTTCACGAGCGTGAGGTCGCTCGTGAAATGCGCGCCGCCGACGCCGGTGACGTCCACGACGACCGGCAGCTGGACGACCGGAACCTCGTCGGGAGGTCCGGCGAGGACGGCCCCCCCGCGGCTGAAGGGCGCCGCGCTCACGACCCACACCCCCACGGCGAGGAGGAGGAATCCCGGCGACGTCCGTGTGCGGGAGCTCATGAGTTGCGGCGGAGCCTCGCCCGCGACGGTAGCGCACGCGAAGGCGTCGCTACAATCCCAGCCGTGTCGGAAGTTCTCGAAAGCCGTCTCGATCCGTCCTCGCCCGAGTTCCGCGCGAACGCCCTGCATCACGAGGCCCTCGCGCGGGACCTCCGCGAGAGGGTCGCCCGCGCCAGGGACGGCGGCGGCGAGAAGGAGCGTGCCCGGCAGAGGGAGCGCGGCAAGCTCCCGGCCCGGGAGCGCATCGAAAAGCTCCTCGACCCCGGCACGGCGTTCCTCGAGCTGTCGCCGCTGGCGGCCGACGGCCTCTACGACGGAGCGGCCCCCTGCGCGGGTCTCGTCACGGGCGTCGGGCGGGTGTCGGGGCGCGAAGTCCTCATCGTGGCGAACGACGCCACCGTGAAGGGCGGCACGTACTACCCGCTCACCGTGAAGAAGCATCTGCGGGCCCAGGAAATCGCGCTCGAGAACGACCTCCCGTGCGTCTACCTCGTGGATTCGGGCGGCGCGTTCCTGCCGCTGCAGGCCGAGGTCTTCCCCGACCGCGACCACTTCGGCCGCATCTTCTACAACCAG
>CAZXSG010000885.1:0-2648 GCA_964643185.1 uncultured Holophagales bacterium | reverse complement strand
TTTTCTCCTCGAACGTGACGAGGAGGTCGGCCATGTCGTCGGCGTGCTCTTCCTCCTGCGCCAGGATCACCTCGAGCATGCGCCTCGTGGTGGGGTCGTCGGCGCCGACGTACCGGATCATCTCGCCGTACGACTCGATCGCGATGCGCTCGGCCACGAGGTTTTCACGGATCATCTCGGTGAGGCTGGCACCCTCGATGTACTCCGTGTGGCTCCGCGCGAGGAGGCCCTCGGGGTTCAGGTTGGGGGCGCCGCCGAGCTGACAGATGCGCACGGCGAGCTGGTCCGCGTGCTCCTGCTCCTCGTTCGCGTGCTCGAGGAACTCCGCGGACACCGTTTGGGCATGGATGCCCGTCGCCATGAAGTAGTGCCGCTTGTAGCGCAGCACGCAGACGATCTCGGTGGCGAGGGCCGTGTTCAGGAGCTTGATGACGGTTTCCCGATCGGCCTTGTACCCGGGCGTCACGGCCCCTTCCTCGATTTCCTTGCGGGCCCGCTCCCGAAGCTCGGTCACGTCGGAGAGGAAGGTGCTGGCGTGTGGGGTCTTCGTTTCTTTCGTCATGCCCCTTGGTAAAGCACGCCGCGTACCAGGAATTTCCTGCACTCGAGGATGGCAAGGTGTTCTCTTCCGCGCGGTGCCGCGTACTGCCTTTTCTGGCATATGCCTTGCGCTTCCGCGTGCCATGACGAAGCACCTCGTTCTCTCCAGACAGCTGATGGCAGGCGGCCTCGCGCTGTGGGGCCTGAGCGTCGGCTGCGCACAGACACCCCGCATGCTGACCGCTCTCTTCTACCCGGGAGAGGGACCAGGCCCGAGCTTCCTGCTCGTGGCCCCGCCGCCCCTGGACTCGTCGCTCCTCTGGAGCGCCGCCGTCGTGTGGTGCGTTTCCTGGGCGTTCGTGGCGGGCCACGTGGCGAGCGTCGTCGCCCTGAGAAGCCGGCGACCGCAGTGGGCCTTCCTCGCCTTGCTTCTCTCGAGCCCCTTGTCGGCAGGGGCTTTCACCCTCTCGGCCCCGGTGCTCACCCGGATCGCGACGAGCGGCGCGTACCACGCGGACGGGCTCGCGCCGTTCCTGCCCCTCGTGCTGCTGCAGCTCGCGGTCACCGTGGTCTATTCCGGTGCGCTGGCTGGCCTGGCGCGGCTCGAGCTGCGGCGGCTCCCCCGGAGCTGGGCTCCCCAGGTGGCGGGCCCGCTATAGGAAAGCAGAGCCGAGGCTCGGCCGGACGGCCGGATCGGTACGGGCCGGAGGCGGTGTAAGAGGCCGGAGCGGATGCGGGTCGTGCGGGGCAAGACGGCTGCCCCGAGGGTGGGCAGGGTGGCACCAAGCGTGCGTCGTGAAGCTTGCTCGATCTCCCGGGAACCGCCCGGAGCCGGCGGGAGGAGACAACGTGAGCGATTCGGATGGTACGGGCACGCAGCTTCTGGAGCGGACCGGTTGCGCCGGGAACGAGCACCTCAGGAACACCCTGGCGAGCATCCTGGACGGCGTGGTTACGACCGACGGCGGCGCCCTCGTCACGTATCTCAACCCCGCGGCCGAGGCTCTCACCGGCTGGACGAAGCAGGATGCCCTGGGCTTGCCTCTCGAGACCGTCTTCCGCATCGTGAGCGAGGCCACGGGGCTGGCCGTGGAGAACCCGGTCACCCGCGCCCTTCGGGACGGTGTGATCGTCGGGCTCGCGAACCACACGCTCCTCATCGCCAAGGATGGCGCGGTGCGGCCCATCGTCGACGGCGCGGCCCCCATCCGAGCGGCGAGCGGCGCCGTCGCCGGATGCGTGCTGACGTTTCGCGACAACAGCACCAACCGCTGGCTGGAGAAGGAGAGCGCCGAGCAAGGGGCCGCTTCGCGGCTCCTGTCGTCGATCGTGGAATCCTCCGACGACGCCATCTCGCGGGAGTCCACGGACGGCACGATCGAGACCTGGAACGCCGCCTCGGAGCGGCTCTTCGGCCATTCGGCGGCCCACGCCATCGGCCGGAACACCTCGTTCTTCGTGCCCGAGGACCGCACGGGCGAAGGAGCCGAGATCCGCGAGCGCCTTCTCAGGGGCGAGCGGGTGGTGCCGTTCGACACGGTGCGCCTCGCGAAGGACGGCCGCGGCGTGCACGTTTCTCTCATGGCCTCACCCCTTCGCGACGGCAGCGGCCGCGTGATCGGGTTCTCGAAGGTCCTCCGGGACATCACCGCGCGCCGGCTGGCCGAGGCCAGCCTCGCGGTCTCGGAGCTGCGTTACCGCAGGCTGTTCGAGTCGGCCAAGGACGGCATCCTGATCCTGGACGCGAAGACGGCCCTGATCACGGACGCCAACCCGTTCATCGCGGAGCTCCTCGGCTACGCGCACGCCGAGCTGCTGGGCAAGGAGCTCTGGGAGATCGGTGTTTTCGAGGACGAGGCCGCCAGCAGGGCCGCGATGCGCGAGCTGCAGGAAAAGCAGTACATCCGCTACGAGGACCTGCCGCTCCAGACGAAGAGCGGCGCGCACATCGACGTGGAGTTCGTGAGCAACGTGTACGAGGAGGGGGACCAGCCCGTCATCCAGTGCAACATCCGGGACATCACCGAGCGAAGGAAGATGCAGCAGAGCGAGCGGCTGCTCTCGGCCATCGTGGAATCCTCGGACGACGCCATTATCAGCAAATCGCC
>CAZXSG010000884.1:0-2649 GCA_964643185.1 uncultured Holophagales bacterium | reverse complement strand
CCAGGAGGACTGGGGGGGTGTGGTGGCGGGGGCGGCGGACTGTTGTGCTGGCGCCGGTGGGGACGAAAGGCTGAGCACCGGGAGAAGGGCGATGAACGGCCGGGGGGAACTAAGCTCTGAACGGTGGATGGACATGTCTCTTCCGCCGGGTCGAGCCCGGATGAGAAGGACCCGCCGCGAAAGCAGCCGGGCTGGCGGACGTCGAGGAGGTCGCTTCGACAACTAGTGCCGTCGAAGGAGGAAATCGAGACACGCGCTCTTGGGATGCCGCCGGACAGCGAGCTAGGGCGCCGACCTCACCGCGCGGAACCCGTACGCGAGCGACCGCGGGGCGTCCCCCCAGGACCCGTAGCGCCGGAACGACACGGGGCTGTGCGGGTTGAACTCTGTCTCGGGCTTGCCGTGCTCGTAGTGCCCGCCGCCAAGGTAGCCGTAGCCGCCCCGCCCTTCGTCGCCCCTCGGCCAGTCCTCGTTCGTGGCGTATCCGTAGCTCGTGAGCCGCCCGTCCCCGTGCGTGCCGCGGAAGGCGCGCCCCACGGGGTGCCCGAGCGTGACGACCTTCTCCCACGCGCTGCCCGCGAGGTCCATCACCCAGTAGTGCGACGCGGCGAACACCTCGCGGGTCTCGTCCGAAAGGAGCTTCTCGTCGGCGTCGCCGGTCGTCACGAGCTCGTCGTCGGGCCGCACCACCCGGAGGACGCGCCCGCGGGAAGCCGTGCCCCAGGGAAACGCCCGCGCCAGGGGCTTCTCCGGACCGCGTGCGGCCTTCACGTACTCGAGGTCGGTCATCGGGCGAAGGCCGGCCCAGTCGGCGAACGCGCAGCCGTCGTCCCACGAGACGCGGTTCGCGGGGCGCGTCGGGCTCGCGGCCACGTAGCGGCCATCAGGTCCGAGCGAGATCGAGCCGCGGAACCTCGCGTAGTCGCGTCCGCCGTGAATCGCGCGGAAGTGCGAGGCCTCGTCGGCGAGCGTGTTCAGAAACGCCGCGTACTGTCCCTGCGTGATCTCGTACTTCATGACGTAGAACGGGGCCGTGCCCTTGGGAAACGCGGCGGGAACCGGCCCCCGGCGCTGTCCTTCGTACCCGGCCCACTTCACCCGCTAGTCGAGCCCGCCCGCGAACGGCCCGACCTGGATGGGCGCCTCCGATTTCACCTCGTAGAGGCCGTCGGGCTCTCCGTTCTGGCCCGCGCGGAAGAAGCCGCCGTAGTCGAGCGCGACGGGGTCGAGGTCGCCGACGAAGAAGGGACCCGCCGGAATCGAGACCATCTCGATTCCGAACACGGTCGGCGTCAGCGTTTCCCCGGCGGGGACGGACGGGAGAGAGCTCGGGTCGAGCTCCAGACGGACCTTCGTGGTGACATCGCCCCGATGGGCTGCCGAGGGGAAGACGAAGACGCCCGCCCGGTCTTCAGGGGTTCGGATCTCGAGCGACCCTGTGGCGGTATGTCCGGACTTCGCGACCCGCACCGGACGGGAGCGCCCGTCCTTGCCCGCGACCCTCACGAACAGCCACACGGCATCGTGGTTTCGTTCGTTCCGCCAGGCGTTCTTCCACGAGACGCTCAGGGTGGTCGAGGCGGATGCCGCATCGCGTTCGAGCGCCGAAGGGGACACGCTCAGGCCGGTGGCGGCGAGGGGCGTCGCCGCGCTCAGGATCGCGACGAGCGAAAGAGCGGGAATCATCTTCATGCGGAGCCTCTCGGAGTGGTACGCATCCAGGTTCGCCGGGTTGCCGCCGGCCGCCGTGATAATCCGTGCGCATGAGACGAGTGACGGGCATCGGTGGGATCTTCTTCAAGGCCAAGGACGCGCCGACGCTTCGCGCCTGGTACAAGAAGCACCTCGGCATCGACGTGCAGGATTGGGGCGGGGCAGCGTTCCTCTGGGCCGACGAGGCGGGGAACGCGAAGAAGGGGACGACCGTCTGGTCGATCAACGCCGCGACGAACGGCTACTCCGCCCCGAGCCCGTCGACGTTCATGATCAACTATCGCGTCGACGATCTGGACGCCGTTCTCGAGGCTCTCCGCAGTGAAGGCTGCGACGTGATGCCCAAGGTCGACGAGTCGGAGTTCGGCAAGTTCGGGTGGGTGATGGATCCCGAGGGCAACAAGATCGAGCTGTGGCAGCCGCCCGAGGGCCAGTAGCTTGAAGGCCATAGTTCGCGACCGCTACGGCGGGCCCGAGGTGCTCGAGCTGAGGGACGTCCCCGCGCCCACCGCGGGACCCGGTGAGGTGCTCGTTCGCGTCCGCGCCGTTTCGATCAACGACTGGGATTGGGGTCTGCTCACGGGTGACTTCGTCAACCGGATGCTGGGCGGTCCCTTCCGCCCCAAGTTCACCATCCTGGGCTCGGACATCGCCGGAGTCGTCGAGGCGGTCGGATCCGGCGTCGAGGATCTCGAGATCGGAGACGAGGTCTTCGGGGATCTGAGTGGACGCTGGGGAGGCTTCGCAGAGCTCGTTGCCGCTCCCCGCGCGGCCCTCGCTCTCAAGCCCGCCGTGATGTCGTTCCCCCAGGCCGCGGCGTTGCCACAGGCGGGCGCCCCCCCGGGTCCGGGGCTCCCCGCCCGGGGCGGAGACCCGGCGGGGCAGGCCGACCCCCACCAATGGACCGGGGGGCGGGGGCGGAAGGCTGGGCGGGCG
>CAZXSG010000883.1:0-2662 GCA_964643185.1 uncultured Holophagales bacterium | reverse complement strand
GCGCCCGCCGTGCGGATCGCGTGCCCGAAGTGCCCGTAGCTCGCGGCATTCAACATCCAGCCGCGGTAGAGCACGACGGCCGCTCGAGGAACACCGGTGAGAGGCGCCTGGCCCTCGACCACCGCGTCGGAAATCACGCCCACACGGTGACCCGCGTGCCGAAGAGCGTCCACCTGGGGAACGAAGTACGGATCGGGCCGACGCGGCTCGAGAGGGTCCGAGGGCACGAGAAACTGAAGCTGCGTCATCGGACGGGTGCACGATACCAAGCCCGAGCCCGGGCGTGGCGTTGGCAGACTGCACCGTCCGCGATCCGGTATCTTGGGAATCATGCCGAGCCGAATCCTTCTCCTTTCCGCGTCGGCGGGCGCGGGACACACGCGCGCCGCGCAGGCCATCGAGGAAGCCGCGAAAGCGCGGTTCCCGAACGCCGAAGTCCGGCACGAGGACGTACTCGACCACGTGGGCCGCGCGTACCGCAAGGCCTACGCGGGGAGCTTTCTGCAGCTGGTGAACCACGCGCCCGCGCTCTGGGGCGCGCTCTACGACGCGAGCGACAAAGTCGCCGACGTCCCGGAGAGGAAGGTGCGGAGGGCGGAACGCCCGGAGCCTCACGACAAGGTGCGCGACAAGCTCGTGCGCTTCTTCGATCGCCTCGAGTTCGCGCCGTTCCGGAAGATGGTGCGCGGCTTCGCTCCCGACGCCGTGATCTCGACCCACTTCCTGCCGGCGCAGGTCTTCGCGCCGTCGCGCCGGAAGGGCAAGGACGCGTTTCGCTTCGGCCTCGTCGTGACCGACTTCGACGTCCACGCCTATTGGGTGCAGCCCGGCGTCGACCGCGTCTGCGTCGCCACCGAGGAGCTGAAGTTCATCCTCGCGGCTCGCGGCGTTCCGAGAGAGCGCGTCCACGTCACGGGGATTCCCATCTCGAGCGCGTTCTCGGGTCCGCACGACCGCGCGGCCCTTCGCGCTTCGCTCGGCCTCACGGAGGATCGCCCGGTCGTCCTCGTCATGGGCGGCGGCCATGGAGTCGGCTCCCTCGAAGAAACGGTGCGCACCGTGCTCTCATGCGGCCCGGCCGACGTCCTCGCCATCGCGGGCCGGAACGAGGATCTGAAGGTCGCGCTCGGGAAGCTCGCCGCGCCCGCGGGGACCCGGCTCCACGTTTTCGGGTTCGTCACGCGCATCGCCGATCTCATGGCCGTGGCCGACGTCGCGGTCACGAAGTCCGGCGGGCTGACGACCTCGGAATGCCTCGCGATGGGACTGCCCATGGTCGTGCGCGATCCCATTCCCGGGCAGGAGGAGCGAAACGCCGACTTCCTTCTGGAAGCGGGCGCGGGCCTCAAGGCGAACGGCGCCGCGTCGCTGGAGTTCAAGCTGCGGGCTCTTCTGGGCGACGGGGAGCGTCTGGCCCGGATGAGCGCCGCCGCGCGCCGTGTGGGTCGTCCGGGCGCTGCCGCCGCGGCGCTCGAGGCCGTGCTCGCCGGCTGAGCTGTCGGGATATCCTCCGCCATTCGATTCAATAGATCCGGGCGCCTCGGAAGCGCCGCGATGGAGGAGAGTCCCATGTCCGATGGCCGCAGCCTCGTGCCGCCCAGGCCCTTCCTGCGTTCCTTTCTCACCGTGCTCGCGAGCAGCCTCGCTCTCGCAGCTCCGCCCCTCGTCGCGCAGACGACAGGCACCATCAGCGGCCTCGTGAAAGACGGACAGGGCTCGCCGCTGCCCGGCGTCGTCGTCGAGGCCAAGGGGCCGACGCTCCAAGGCGTGCGCACGTCGGTCACGGAGGCGACCGGCCGCTACCGCCTCACGCTGCTGCCCCCCGGCACGTACACGGTGTCGACCTCTCTCTCGGGCTTCGCGCCGGAAACGCGGGCGGGAATCGGCGTCGGTCTGAACGCGGAGACGACGCTCGACGTGCAGATGCACCTTTCCGCGGCCGCCGACATCCTCGTGATCGCCGATGCCGCCGCCGTCGACACGACGTCGTCTTCCCTCGGCACGAACCTCGACACACGCGCGATCAACTCGCTCCCCACCGGCCGCAACTACACGTCGGTCACGCAGGTCGCGCCGGGCGTCTCGTCCGACGCCAACCCCGAGAACACGAGCCAGTCCACGATCACGATCTACGGCTCGACCGGCGCCGAGAACGTCTTCTACATCGACGGCGTCAACACCACGGGCGCCGAGTACGGCTTCCAGGGCAAGGAGCTGAACTTCGAGTTCATCCAGGCCGTCGAGGTGAAGACCGGCGGCTACGAGGCCGAGTATGGCCGCTCCACCGGCGGCATCGTGAACGTCATCACCAAGTCGGGCGGCGACGAGTGGCACATCGACGCGTTCGGCTACTACGACTCCGACGGCCTCCAGGCGAACGCGAAGGACGTCGTCTCCAACGAGCGCACCGCGGGCTACACGCGCAGGGACTTCGGCCTCGGCCTGGGCGGCTTCTTCATCAAGGAGAAGCTCTGGTTCTTCGGCGCGTACGACCGGGTCGAGAACGAGCAGGACAGCCAGCTGCCCGACGGCCCGCGCGCCGGGCAGATCGCGACCGCGCAAAGCGATCGCGATCTCGCGGCGGCCAAGCTCACGTTCCACTTCGGCACGGGCAGCTCCATCGTCGCGTCGTTCTTCCAGGATCCCCGCGACGACACGGGCG
>CAZXSG010000882.1:0-2663 GCA_964643185.1 uncultured Holophagales bacterium | reverse complement strand
TCGCCCATGACGCCCACGCTCTTCACGGGGAGCAGCACGGCGAACGCCTGAGACATCGACGTATAGAACCCGCCCGTGCGGAGCTCCTCGAGGAAGATCGCGTCGGCCTCCTGGAGAACCCGCACGCGCTCGCGCGTGACCTCTCCGGGAATGCGTACGGCCAGCCCCGGCCCGGGGAACGGGTGGCGGTACAGCATGTCGTGAGGGATGCCGAGCTCCTCGCCGAGCCGCCTCACCTCGTCCTTGAACAGCTCGCGGAGCGGCTCGACGAGCGTGAAGCCGAGCTTTTCCGGCAGCCCGCCCACGTTGTGATGCGTCTTGATGACCGCAGAGGGTCCCTTCACCGAGACGGACTCGATCACATCGGGGTACAGCGTGCCCTGAGCCAGCCAGCGGGCTCCGTCGACAGCCTTGGAGTTCTCGGTGAAAACGTCGATGAAGAGGCCCCCGATGATCTTCCGTTTTCGCTCGGGATCCGTCACACCCGAGAGCGCGTCGAAGAAGCGCTCCGAGGCGTCGACGGCCGTGACGGGCAGGCCGAGGTGCCGAAAGGCCTCCATCACGAGGCGCCCTTCGTTCTTTCGGAGGAGTCCCGTGTCGACGAAGACTCCGCGAAAGCGTTCCCCGACGGCCTCTCTGAGGAGCGCCGCGACGACCGTGGAGTCGACGCCGCCCGACAAGGCCCCGAGGACGACCCCGCCGTCTTTCACCTGCTCCCGCACGCGCGCGATGGCGGTGTCGCGAAAGCTCGCCATCGTCCACGTGGGCGATGCCCCGCAAATGTCGTAGAGGAACGACTCGAGCATGATCGCGCCGTTCTCGGTGTGGTGGACTTCGGGGTGGAACTGAATCGCGTACAGGCGCTTCCCGGGGTTCTCGAATCCCGCGACGGGAGCGTCCTTGGTCGACGCGGTCACGGTGAAGCCGGGCGGCTCCTGTTCGACGTGATCCCCATGGCTCATCCAAACGGTCTGCGGTGAATCGAGGCCACGAAAGAGGGCTCCTCCGCGGAGATCCACCTGGGCGCGCCCGTATTCCCGCGACGCGGCCTTGACCACGGCGCCTCCGAGGTGATGCGCCATGAGCTGCATGCCGTAGCAGAGGCCCAGAACGGGGATGCCGAGAGACAGCACCGCCGGATCGAGGGCCGGGGCGCCTTCGTCGTACACGCTCGACGGTCCGCCCCGGGGCACGATTCCCTTGGGGGCATACGAGAGAACGGGATCGATTCGCGCGTCGAATGGCATCACGACGGACCGTACCCGGGCCTCCCGGATACGGCGGGCGATCAGCTGGGTGAACTGGGATCCGAAGTCGAGGACGACGATCGTATCCGGCGGCGTGTCCGTCATGGCCCGGATAATGGCATGCAGGAACGACTCAGTCCCCGGAGGCGTTCAGGTGCCCGGCGCGCCAACGCTCTCTCCGTGCCTGCCGAACCGCTCGTAGGCGGCACGCGGAAGGCCCGCGAGGAAAGCCAGGAGGAGAGCCGGCGGCAGGACGGCGAAGGGCGTCGCCGCGACCAGGACGGGTGCGACGTTGACGCCTCCCGGCAGCTCACCGCCGTGCGCGATCCGGTGGAGCAGCGCCCCCACCGCCACGGCGAAAACGACCGAAAGGATGGCAAACGTGAGCGTGCATTCCAGGGGAAGCCGGGGGGGCCGGGGCCGATTGCCCGGTCCCTTCCAGAGCGGCGTCGCCGCGCTGATGCCGACGTCCGCGAGAAACAGCAGCAGCCCCGTGACGAGGTAGGGCAGCAGAAAGAACATTCCCGTGGTCAGGGTGAAGCGCTGCCACGGGCTCTTCGCGACGCGTGGTCCGATCGCGTCGGCCAGGAACGGATAGACGTGGTAGGCCTCGGCCGCCTGCGGATGCGCCACGAAGAACGCGATGAGAGCTCCCAGGAACGCGAACGGGGCCACGGCGAGGAACCCGCGCGCGGTGCGGAACATCAGAGCCCCACGCCCCAAAAGGCCACGACCTTGCGCACGTATCCCTGCGTCTCGCGATACGGCGGAACGCCGCCGTACTTCTCGACCGATCCCTCGCCGGCGTTGTACGCGGCCAGGATGAGGTCGACCTCCGTCTCGCCGTAACGCTTCGCGAGCGACGCGAGGTACGCCGTCCCGCCTCGAATGTTCTCGCGGGGGTGGAACGGCCTCGCGACCCCGAGGTGCCGCGCGGTTGCCGGCATGAGCTGCATGAGGCCGCGGGCGCCCTTGCGCGAGACCGCGCTCGAGACGAAATTCGACTCGGCACGGATCACGGCGGCGACGAGCGTGGGGTCGAGGCCGAATTCACGGGCCGCATCCGTGATCTCCCGGGCGAACGGTGTGCCCTCGGGGAGAGGAATCCCGGGCGCGCGCACCGAGCGGCGCGGCGACGAAACCTCGGGCTCCGGCGGTGGCGGGGGCGAGAGCCAGTCCACCTCGTCCTCGAGGATCCGGTCCACGCCGTCGAGCGCGATCGTGAGAAGGCCCCCGCCCGGCAGCCCGAGCGCGATGCTCTCTCCGTCGGGCTCCACCTGGAAAGACGTGACCTTGAGGTGCCGGCCGTCGGGAAAGACCACGAGGGCGGCATCGGCGCTCGCGGCGCAGACGCTCAGAACGGCGGCGAGGACGAGGGTGGCCCTACGCACGAGGATGGGTCAGATCGTAGATCCG
>CAZXSG010000881.1:0-2668 GCA_964643185.1 uncultured Holophagales bacterium | reverse complement strand
CCGGACACACTCTTTTCGACGAGCACGGCAACCTCGAAGCCTCGCGACGGATCGGTCTTCGGGAGGTCCTTGGTGGCGTCGAAGAGGTTCTCGGCCATGCGCACCGTGAGCTCGGGAGAGCGCTTGGCGTGCTTGCGAAAGAGCTCGATCTTCTCTTTCACGGGCGCCTTGGCGAACTTGGCGTAGAGCATGTCGTCGGCCGCGTCGGCGGAATCGCTCCACTCGACGGTGGCCGTCTTGCCCGAGCCGTGCGTCACGACCTGCGGGCTCTTCTTGGCGGACGTCCAGTAGCTCTGCCAGTCGCCCTCGGCCACGAGACCCACGATGCACTCCTTGACCTCGGCCAACGTCATCGGGCGGCCGTAGGAATCCAGGAGGCGCTTGAGGCCCGCGGCCGGGTCCTTCTTCACGAACGCCGAAAGCGTCGCCGGATCGCTCAGCTTGTCCCGCAGAAAGTGGCCTTCCGGCAGAGCGACGAGACTCTTGGACGCGACCCCGATGGGGATCGCGACGCCTTTGACCTTCTCGAAGTCGAGCCGCACCGAGTCCAGCGCGAAGTTCGTCTCCACCACGCGGCCGGCGCCGCGCCCGGGCATCGAGAAGCAGCGACCGACCTCGAAGGGTAGCCATTTTTCGGCCCGCTCGAGGCGCGCGAGGCCGTCGAGCGGCTCCTTCGCCTCACGGAACTTGAAGCGGCCGAGGAGCGCGAGCAGCGACGGGCTCTCGGGGTAGGCCGCTCCGAGCGCCTCCTCGAAGAGCTTGTGAAAGCCTTCGGTCGTGGAGGGGGTCGCACCCGCCTTCACGGCCTCCTTGAGGAGAGTCCAGCGCAGAGCGGCCAGCGCGGGGGTTTTCGGTTGTGCCTTGAGGCCCGTTTCGGCCGATCCCATCAGCGCCTGGAGCTTCGTCTTCTGTCCCGCGCGAGCCAGCCCCCGCAGGATGGCGAGGAGCTTCTCGGACTCCTTGGCAGGGTCCTTGAGAGCGTCGAGCCAGGCAGTTTCCACGAGGTCGTAGCGCTTCTCGTTCAGAAGCGACTGGATATTCTGGAGCGTCGTCACGGCGGCGGAGTGTACAGCCCCGCCTCCGTGACCCGCTTCCCGGCGGAAGGGCCAGGGAAACCCACAACTGGGTTTCCCGGACACTTCAGTTGCCCAGCATCCCCTTCTTCAGGTCGTCCGAGGGCGGCTTGGGCCCGAGCCAGATGGAGAAGAGGGCGTCGGCGAACTCCTTGCCCTCGATGAGGAGCGACTCCTTGTCGCCGTGCATCACGGAGGTGCCCTTGCCCACGACGTACACGAACGTCCACTCGTTACCGCTCTTCACGTCGGGCGTGATCGCGAGGAACTTGTCGATGTTGGCCTTCTGGGCGGTCGCCTTCGCGCCCGCATTGCCCTCGAAGCCTTCCTTGAACGCCTCGATCATCTTGGCCTTCTCGATGTCGCGCAGGAAGTGGAGCCGGATCGCCTTGCCCGCGTCTGCGGCCAGGATGGCGTTCGCGTCCTTGCTGGCCGCCTCGAGGTAGAGGCCGCCGACATAGACCTTGAAGATGGCTTTCTTGCGCATTCCGAGGCCGTTCAGAACGAGCTTCTTCCCGCCGGCCTGGACGCTGTCGGCCATGTTGACGCCCGAGAGCTCCTTGGCGGAGGCCTGCGGACCGGGCACGAAAAGGAGCGACGCGGCGGCCGCGAGAACGAGGTGACGACGAGTGAGCATGAGTCCTCCTCAGGATCGAATTTCCAGTGCTCCCCGAAGCATACGCCCGCGGCCCGTCTCAGACGGGTCGCATCAGGGAGTTCGGGTTCTCCCCGGCCCGGAGCGACAGCGCCGCTCCCTCCTCGCCATGGCCGAGGCACTCGAACAGATTTCGCACCGCCTGGCCCAGACGATCGTCCGCGATCGTGAGCTTCTCGATCTCGTCCACGACCCGGCGCGCCTGGCCGGTCGCCTGCTCGGCGATCGCGGCCTCCTCGACGGGGTCGACGCCGTTCTCCTCGAGCTCGAACGGAAAAAGCCTCTCCTCGAGCGCATTGAGACACTCGAAGAGATCCTCGGCGTCGGGGTTCTCCTCGGCCCCGAGCTTCCGGAGCCGTTCGGCGATGCGCCGGGTGACCGTGGCCGCGTGAGGCAGATTGCGAGGAACGTCGAAGTGCGCCATGGGAGTCGATTCTCCCCGAGAATGGCCTCGTGCTCACGGGATCGCTTCTCGCCGCCTCGCTCGGAATCGCGAGCATCGTGAGCATCGTGAGCGTCGCCGAGATTCCCCCGAACGCCCGCATCCTCGATGCCCGTGAGCGCACGCTCTACGAGGCCGGTCACGTGCCCGGCAGCCAGCACGTCGATTGGAAGGAGTGGACGCTCGAGAAGCCCGGTCTCACGAGCCTCGTGACCGGCAACCCGGCGAACTGGGGAAAGCTCCCGGATGACCTCGCGCCCCTCGAGGCGCGCCTTCGAGCGCTGGGCCTCTCGAACGCGACACCGGTGGTGGTGGTGGGGACGCCCGACGGCTGGGGCGAGGAGGGCCGCATCGCGTGGAACCTTCTCGTGCTCGGCGCTGGGAACGTCGCGCTCCTGGACGGTGGCTTCCCCGCGTGGAAGGCCGCGGGCAGGCCCGTGGAGCGAGCGACGCCGCCCCGCCCGAGCCCCGGGACGTTCACGGTGGCGCTCCAGAGAG
>CAZXSG010000880.1:2208-2675 GCA_964643185.1 uncultured Holophagales bacterium | reverse complement strand
GGGGTTGTGGGGTTGGCGGAGGGCGGGACCGGGGGGATCGTCTGGCGGGCGCCCCGGGAGGACGCCACGGTGCTCGTCGGGTCGAACGTCATGTTCCCGGCGGGAACCGACGTCGGAAAGAGCGTCGCCACGCCGCCGCTCCCGAGCGTCAGCAGCGTATTCGGACCCATGACGACCGAACCGCCGATGGTACCCGCGATCTGGGCCCCGTTGTCCCACAGGCTGCCGGCCTGGATGTTGAGCGTGTTGTTGAACGCCACGACGGCCCCGTTGATGAAGGCCTGGGTCCCGCCGCTCTTGTTGGTGACGAGGTTTCCGTAGGACGTGGGATAGACGCCCTGGCCGGCGAGGCCTCCGTCGTAGGTTACGGTGGAGCCCGAGGCGCACCCGAAACTCCCCGCTCCCGCGGCGGTCCCGCCGATGAATTCTTGCGAAGTGTTGTTCCTGGGCCGGAGACCCCCCTCTAG
>CAZXSG010000880.1:0-2198 GCA_964643185.1 uncultured Holophagales bacterium | reverse complement strand
GGCTCGAACTGGCTATAAATTGACTTCTGGAGTTGGCCCATGTTGGCGCCGGTGGTGTAGAACCGCTGGATGCGATGGTCGTCAACCACGTTCAGAATGCCGCTCGGATCAATAGCAATGGCTGCCCCATGCTGGTCGTTGTTGAGGAAGCTGAAGGCATTGTCGGCAACGTTGCCGCCAATGTGCTTCGTACCGAAAGCCCCCGCAACTCCACCGAAAGTCCCCGCTCCCGAGGCGCTCCCGCCGATGAATGCTTGCGAGGTGTTGTTCGTGAGCTGGAGACTCCCCGCTAGAGCCAGGATTCCGGCCACGTCGAGCGTGGAGTTCTGCCTCACGAAGGACGTTCCGCCCGGGCCGAGCGACAGGGAGCCCACGTTCAGCTGGGCACCCACGCCGACGAGGCCCACGATGAAGGATCCGTTCCCCGGGGCGGTCAGCGCGCCGGTGACGTTCGCGGTGCCGCCCGGCGGGACGTCGAGCAGAGCGCCGGAGGTCCCCGATTGCAGAGCGACCGAGGCGACCCACAGCGTCCCGTTGACGCGAGCGGTGCCCACGGCGCCTCCGGCCTGCACGGTCATTCCCGCCGTGGGAGCCCCCACGGGTCCGAGCGTCCCGTTCACCGTGAGGAGGCCGCCCGAGACCACCGTGATCGAGGTCGCTCCGGGCGCGGTCACGTCGAGCTGGGTTCCCACGTTGACCGTCAGACTCGACGCGATGTTGACGACGAGGGTGTTCGCCGAGAACGACGGGAGGTCGAACGCGACGGCCCCTGCGATGATGATGTCGTCGCCGGCGACGGGCGCCGGTGCAACGGGCACGCAGGACCACGCGATGGCCGACCAGTTCCCTGGGCCGGCGGAGGTGCACGTCGCCGCTTCCAACGGTCCCGAGGAGAAGAGCGCGGAGAAGAGCGCAGAGAGTCCGAGGCCCAGAGCCAGTGCGCGAAGTCGGGGACGGCGTGACGAGGACTTCATGGAGAGCTCCTATGCGCCCGCTCGACGCGGCCGTGAACGAGATTCAGCGCTTTAAAGTGTGGTCCCTCAGCGCCTTCCGCACAAGGACCGAAGCGTGATAGGCCTCACCCGCGGGACGGCATGGCGGGGGGCGTCTTCGACTTGAGGTCCCTCGGGTCGCGGATCACGACGACGGCCGGCAGCGCGATCTCGAACGTCGTGCCCTCGCCCTTCTCGCTCGAAACGCTCACGTCGCCGCCCATCATCTGGCAGAACCGCTTCGTGATCGCGAGGCCGAGCCCCGTGCCGCCGTAGCGCCGCGTGGTGGAGGCGTCGGCCTGCATGAAGGGCTGGAACAGCCGCTCGAGCTGCTCGACCGTCATGCCGATGCCGGTGTCCCTCACCTGGAAGACGATCGTGTCCCGGCCGCGTCTCACTTCACGCGAGGTCACGAGCGCGATCGAGCCGTCGTGAGTGAACTTGCAGGCGTTCGAAAGGAGGTTGAACAGGCTCTGGCGCACCTTCACGGGGTCCGCGAGCATGACCCCGGGGTCGTTCTCGAACTCGATCGAAAACGAGTTTTGGTTCTTCTCGAGGAGGGGAAGGATGATCGCCGCGACGTCCTCCACGAGCGGCCTCACGTCGAAGGATTCGAGCGAGACCTCCATTCGGCCCGCCTCGATCTTCGAGAGGTCCAGGATCGAGTTGATGAGCTCGAGCTGATGGCGGGCCGCGGAGTGAATCCGGCCGAGGTCGTCGAGCGTCTCGCCACGGGCGTCCTCCTCGAGGAGCTCTGCGTAGCCGATGATCGCGTTGAGGGGCGTGCGGAGCTCGTGGCTGATGTTGGCCAGGAACTGGCTCTTGGCGAGGTTCGCGTCCTCGGCCGCCGACATCGCCTTCTCGGCGATCTCCCGCTGCTTCTCGGCCTCCGAGCGGGCCGCTTCGGCCCCCCGGAGCGCCCGTTCGGTGCGGGTTTTCTCTTCCTGCAGGCCGAACGTTTTCTGGTTCACGAGCGCGGCCAGCTCCTGCGCACGGAGCTCGAGGCTGCGAACGCGATATCGGTATCCGCCGGCCGCGAGCGCCGCCGCGGACAGCGTGAGGAGCAGCCAGAACCACAGCGTTTCGTGGAACTGCGCGCGAACCTTGAACGTGAAGGACGCCCCGATCTCGTTCCACACGCCGTCGGCGTTGGCCGCCATCACCCGGAACGTGTGGGTGCCGTGCGGCACCGTCGTGTAGTAGGCG
>CAZXSG010000879.1:0-2676 GCA_964643185.1 uncultured Holophagales bacterium | reverse complement strand
AGTACGAGATGTTCGGACTGTCCCAGAACATCACCGAGCCCGTGAACGCGCGCGCCGGGTACTCCTTCGTGAAGTACGTGCGGTAGACCTCGTTCCACGTGTCGAAGAGCGAGACGTCGGAGCAGAAGACCTGCACGGAGACGAGGTCGTCCATGGTGAGGCCCGCGTCGGCCAGCGTCTTCTTCAGTGAGTCCAGCGCGAGGCGCGCCTCGTCGGCGGGGGCCGCGGGCGGCTTTCCGGAAACCAATCCGAGCTTGCCGGAGACGTAGACCGTGTTACCGGCCCGCACCGCGTCGCTGAACGGCGGCTGGCCTGTGTCCTTCGCCGTGCGCGGGTTCACGTAGGAGCGGGGCGAGGCCTCGGGCTTCTGCGAGGCGCGGGCAGAGGACGCAAGAACGAGGAGGGCGAGAGCCGTGGCGACTCGGGCGTGTGACATGAGGTTTCTCCTTCGTGGAGTTCACCGAAAGGTCCGATCGACGATGAGCGCCAGCACTGTATAACGAGCCGCTTTGCCGGCGATGGTCCAGAGTGAGAACGGAAGAAAGCGCATGCGGGCCGCGCCCGCCGCCGCGACGATCGCGTCGCCGAGGAGCGGTACCCACGACAGCAGCAGAGCCGGGGCGCCGTACCTTCGGACGAGCAGAGACGCACGCTCCATGCGGCGGAGCGCTCGTTCGCCTTTCACCGCTCGGGAGACCGTCATCGCCAGGGCGTAGGTCGTGCACGCACCGAGAAAGTTGCCCACCGTGGCGACCGTCACCGGCAGAGCCACCGCCTCGCGCCCGTGCACGATCGCCGCGAGCGCCGGCTCCGAGCCGAGCGGCAGGATCGTCGCGGCGAGAAAGCTCCAGATGAAGAGCGTGGCGAGATCCATCGTCCGCCGGCGATCATCACCCAGGCTCAAATAGATCGGCCGGCGGTTTTGTTCAGCCCTCCGGGCCGGGGAACGCCTTCGGCGCGCTGAAATCCATCGCGTAGGACCGCCACCGTTCGTCGCCGATCTCAACCGCTCGACGCTGTTCGAGGCCGGACGCGGTTTTCTGATTGTCCCGGCGCCCCGTGGCGTTTAGGGTTCTCCCGTGGCCGCGCCTCCGGCCCCCGCCCCGCCGCCCGCCCTCGACTCCCGCGAAAAGCGGGTGATGAATCCCCGTCCGCACGCGCATTACCGCAAGACCTACTCCCTGACCGAGGTGCGCATCGGAGGCGGCGTGCTGCTCGTGCTCGTGGCGATTGCCTCTTGGGTGGCCTGGCGCGGCGCCCATCCCGATCCGCTGCTGTATGGCGACCCCAACGCCGTGCTGAAGATCGCGCCGGGCGGGCCCGTCGACGTGAGAGAGGACGGGCTGGCCCGCGTTCCCGGACCCGGCGGTGCGGCGGCGAGCAACCCGCTCAAGCCGATCAAGGCCGTGGACCGCGGCCCGCTGCCCGCGAGCCTCGCGACGACGGGCTTCTCGGAGGGCCAGGCCTCGCGCTTCGAGGCCGCAAACCTGTACGAGAAGATCAACGGCCGGGCCGACTTCTTCCTCTCGCGCGGGTTCAAGTCCATGACGTTCGTGCCGCTCACGGGCGCGGGCGGCGAAACGGTGGACCTCGAGCTGTACGACCTGGGTTCCCCCGAGAACGCGCTCAGCGCCTTCTCGGCCGAGAAACCGCCGGAAGAGAACGCGACCTCGGCCGCGGGATCGTCCTGGTACCGCGCCCGCAACGCGCTGTTCGTGGCGCGGGGTCCCTACTACGGCCGCGCGATCGGGTCCGACGAAACGGCTCCCGTGCTCGCGCAGCTCGAGGCGGTTCGCAAGGCGCTCGAGTCGGGCGTGGCCTCGGGAGACCGGCCCTGGGCGCACGCCCTCTTCGCCGACGCCCTCGCGATTCCGCCCGACCGCGTGACCTATCAGGCCGAGAACGCGTTCTCCTTCGCGTTCGGGAAGAACGTCTTCTCGGCGCTCCTGCAAGACGGCGAGACCGAGGTCTTCGTGATGCCGCTGACCTCGGCGAAGAGTGCGGAATCCACTGCGAAGCAGTTCGAGAAGGCGTTCCTCGACTACGGCGACGTCGTCGACCGGTCGGGCTCCAAGTGGGTGAAAGACAAATACCTTTCGGGCTACTCGCGGGCCGTCGCCGCCGGGACGATGGTGGCCGGCGTGAAGGGCGCGCCTAAGATCGAAGACGCCGAGGCGCTTCTCGGGAAGCTCTCGAAGGCCGTTTCCGTTCTCCCGGCCAGCGTCGCAGAAAAGGCGGCCCGGGGGCCGGAGAAAGCCAAAGGAGGCGGGTATGAATGACGACCGCAGGCGGTTTCTGAAGCAGGCCGCCACCGTAGCGGGCGTCAGCCTCGGCGCGGCTTACGCGTCGCTCGCCCCAAAAACCTGGCCGCTCTCGCTCCGCGACGAGGACGGCGAGCGCGGGAAGCCGCGCCTGAAATCCCTTCGCCTGCCCGAAGGCGGCTACGCCGTCGCGGCCTCCAACGTGCTGCCGCTCCTCGGCGTGGCTCGCGGCCAGAACATCGACGCCATGGTGAAGGCGGCCGTGGACGCCATCGGCGGCATCTCGCGCTTCCTCCGCACCGGGGACGTCGTCCCCGTTAAGCCCAACCTGGCGTTCGAGAAGCGTGCGATGTCGTGCCGGGCGACAAGGCCTGCCTGAACTTCGTGGCTAGGTGATATTCGAGCGAAGCGAGCC
>CAZXSG010000878.1:0-2677 GCA_964643185.1 uncultured Holophagales bacterium | reverse complement strand
CGGTGGCCGCCGACGAGCGCTACGACTTTATCGCCCGCACGCTGCGCCGCTTTGATGAGCGTCGCGTAGGCGCGCATCGCGATGTCCGAGGCCGTTGGAGAGGTGTACGCGGACCATGCGCCGAGGTCGTTGATGCCGAGCGCGACCACCACGATGCGAAGCCTGGCTCGGACAGAGAGCAGCGCGAGCGCCGCGGCGCGGTCGATGTCGTGCCCGCCCCACACGCCGATCGACGCCCACTCGGCCGCGGTCGAGCCTGCCACCGCCACGTTGTCGGTGATCGAGTAGCGGCCATAGGCGCTGAGGTACAGCGCCGAAAATTGGTTGAAATAGGCGTGCGGGAACGGGGGCCCACCGAGGGGTGGCACGTGGAGGCGCGGGAGGCCTGGGCCCGCGAGATGGACGGCGATTCTCTGTGGCACGGGCAGGGGCCTCGCGAGGACCGTGGGCCGGTCCCGGCCCCACGTGCGGATCGAGTGCGGCTTGACTCCGTCGAACGTGGTCGACATCTCGATGACGTGCCCCCACGGCTCGAGCACCGCGCGGACGCGCTTTCCGGGCTCCAGCTCCCAGCGGAGCGCCCGCGGCGACTTGCGCGTGCGATGGCCCTTCAGGAAGCGGCACACGTTGTAGAGATCGACGGGCGCCAGGGAGAAGCGCGGCATGGAGAGCGACATCGCGCTCTGCACCTGGAGAAAGCCGCGCACCCAGGACTCGGGGAGGTCGACCTTCTTCTCGTGGTGCATGTCGACGGCAACGTCGGAAACTTCCGACGTGGCTGATGTCGCCACGCCGAACCCCGAGGGCCCGATCGCGAACCGGGTGTCGCGGTAGGCGCGCAAACGGTCGAAGCCCTCCGCGAGGTTCGCCGAGAAGTCGATGTTCGTGGTGCCGCACGCGAACGGGCCCACGTCGTCGAAGAGATCCTGGGAGACGCCGAGGCGGGCGTAAGAGCTCTCGTCGCGCGAGAAGGCCTCGAAGAACACCTCGTCGGGATGCACGGTGATCACCGGATCGAGGATGTAGAACTTCTCGTACTCGTTCTCGAGCACGAAGCGGAAGTATGCGAGGCGGGCCGCGTGAAAGGCTTCGCGACGCTTCTCGCGAATGCGGTTCAGCGCGTCGAGGCTCACGTTGAGCCGCTCGAGCTCCTGCCGCGCGTGCTCGCTCTTGATGCCCAGCGTCGCGAGGAACCGGCGGTCCTCCTCCTCGAGCCAGGCCTGGAACTTCGGGCGGTCCTTGGGCCGGAACTTCAGATCGCTCACGACGACGCCGCGGAGGGCGCCGAGCGCCTCGCGGAGGGGGAGCGGCTGCCGCAGGAGGCCGCTGAAGTACACGTTCCCGCGGAGCACGTTCGTCGCGAGGCCCAGCGCGGCCGCCCCCTCGCGCTGTCCCAGGCCGCTCGCGGCCGCGTACCTGAGGTTCACGATCACGCCGTGGGCCCTCCGACCAGCTGCAGCTTGCTCTCGAGGGCGGGATGCGCGAGCCGGATCTCGAGGAGCGTCGCGATCGTCTCCTCGAAGTCCAGGCGTCCCTTGGTTCCCACGAAGTCCGACAGGAGCGGAGCGGCGAGGCGCGCGCTCGCCTCGTCGCGCAGAGCGGCCGAGCGGAGAAGCGCGAGCACGCCCCTCTTCGTCGCGCGCTGCGGAGTGAGGTCGAAGAGCGTTGCCCGGAGGAGCGGCAGCAGCTCGGGGCGCAGGGTTCGCTCGTCCTCAGGAGCGAGGAGCAGCAGCTCGAGCGCGACGGCGTGGACGGCGCGGTCGGGATGCTGCACGAGGCGGTCGACGATCGCGTCGATCTCGTGGGCCGCGAGCGTGAGCACGTCGCGGTAGAGGAGGTCGCGTCCGAGGCGCTGCACCTCGGCGCGCCGCGAGTCCAGGAAGCCGAGCGCGACGGCGCGGCCGAGCGAGGGCGCGAGCTCGCTGCGCAGGAGGTCCAGCGCGAACGTGCGGGCGTCGGGCCACTCGCTCTCGACGAGCGCGAACAGGGGCGAGGGGTCGAGGCGGAGCGCGGGCAGGGCCGAGAGGAGGAGCGCTCGCACCGATTCGCGGAGCGATGCGACCTCGTTCGAGCCGAGAGCGGCCAGACGCGACAGGCCGATCGCGTCGAGCGCCTCCGGATGCCGGCCGAGGAGCGCGCCAGCCACGGTCCGCGCGCCCGCGGATCCCGTTGCGAAGAGGACGATCAGGTCTTCGAGAGGAATCAGCGGCGTCAGCTCGTCGAGGAGAACGAGCGAAGCGACGCGGGCCAGGCCGTCGTGCTGGCCGGGCTCCGTTTCCTTCGCGACGAGGAGCTGCGCGATGCGTTCGGCCAGCGCGCGGCGAACCTCGCCGCCGGCTCCCGGCAGCTCGGCCACGGCGAGGTTCGCGGCAGCCTCGCGGAGAAGACCATCCTTGGAATCCAGCAGGGCGAGCGTGCTCCCCACGTCCCGCGTCCACACGGGGGCCGAGAGCTCGAGCCAGCGCAGCGTCTGCTCGCGCACGGCCGCGCGCCCGTCCTGGGCGAGGGCCTGGAGCAGCTAGAGATCGGGCGCCCGCGGATCGAACCGCCGGTTCAGCTCGATTAGGCCGAGACCGACGGTCCCTTCGTGCGGCGCGCTCAGGAACGCGACGATGTCGGGGGCCGCGGCCCCCCCGACCGCGCGCCGAAGAGCGCGCCTCCCGGCCGCCACGCCGAA
>CAZXSG010000877.1:0-2683 GCA_964643185.1 uncultured Holophagales bacterium | reverse complement strand
CGGCCGATGTCGCGACCTCGCTCTCCTCGAAGGAGTCGATCGAGTCGATCGCCACGATGTGCGCCGAGGCCGTCGTCGCGTATCTCTGGGGCTCCTTCGCGACCGTGTGGCTGCTCGACGGCGAGAGCCACGAGCTGGTCCTCGTGGGCAGCGCGGGACAGAGCCGGGTTCCCGAGCCCCGCAGCCGGATCCGCGTGGGACAGTTCTTCACGGGACGCGTCGCGGAATCGGGGCGCTCCCTCGTGGTGCCGCTCGGCGAGGACGGCGAGCAGCCCGTGGAAGCCCGTTGGGCCTCGGCCGCGGGAATGACCGCGTACGCCGGCTTTCCGCTGCTCCTCTCGGGCCGCGTCGTCGGGGTGCTCGGAATGTACTCGGGACGTCCCCTCTCGGTGGCCACGCTCGACGCGCTGGCGCAGGCGGCGCAGCACATCGCGCTCGGTCTCGACCGGCGCCGCTCACTGGAGTCGCTCGCCGAGAACGAAGCCCGCACGCGGGCGCTCATCGACCGCATGCGCGTCGGCCTCGTCGTGTTCGACGTGGACGGCATCGTGGAATCCGCCAACCCGGCCGCGGCGCTCCTCTTCGGCTGCCCGGCCGAGGCGCTGCGCGGCCGCCCTCTCGACCACTTTCTCCCCGGGGTGGGCACTCCTCAGCGGGGGCTCCTCGCCGAGCAGCTGCGCGGAGAGGGCCTCTCCCGGGCGCTCGAGTGGAAGGGACGCCGCGGGAACGGCACGTTCGGTCCGCTGGACGTTTCGGCCCATCCTTTCCCCACCGTTCAGGGGCTGAGATACGCCGCGATCCTGCAGGACGCCTCCCGCCGGCACGAGCTGGACCGTCTGAAGCGGGAGTTCGTGGCTGCCGTGAGCCACGAGCTGCGCACGCCGCTCACGTCGGTGCGGGGCGCGCTGCGGCTCCTCCTCGCGGGCGCGGTGGGCCCCCTCTCTCCCGACGGCACGGACCTCGTGACGCGCGCCGAGCGCAACACACGGCGGCTGCTCGACCTCATCAACGACCTCCTCGATCTCGAGCGGCTTCAGAGCGGCACGTTCGACGTCTCGCGGCGCGAGCTCCCGCTCACGTCGGTGCTCGATCGCTCGCTCGACGTGGTGCGCGGAATCGCCGAGCCGCAGGACGTCACGATCCGCATCGGGGAGGCGTCGGGCCGCGTGCTCGGCGACGAGGACCGGCTCGTGCAGGTGGTGGTCAACCTCCTCTCGAACGCCGTGAAGTTCTCGCCCAGAGGCAGCGAGGTGACCGTCTCGGCCACCGAGGAGGGCACCGAGGTCGAGGTCCGGGTCGTGGACCAGGGACGCGGCATTCCGCCCGAAGCGCGCGAGCTGATCTTCGAGAGGTTCCGGCAGGTCGAATCGTCGGACGCGCGGAGGCAGGGCGGCACGGGCCTCGGCCTCGCGATCAGCAAGGCGATCGTGGATGCTCACGGCGGCCGCATCGGCGTTCTCGACGACACCACGCGGGGCAGCACGTTCTGGTTCCGCATCCCGCGCGCGATCACGGGAACGCGGCTCCGGCGGCCCCGCGTCGTGGTGCTCGACGACGAGCCGGAGCTCCGGCACTTCCTCGAGAAGGCGCTGCGCAAGGGCGGATACGAGCCCGTGCTCTGCGAAACCTCGAGCGAGGCTCTCGAGGCCATGCGGCGCGACGACGTCTCGGCGGCCGTGCTCGACGTGGTGCTCCCCGGCGAGTCGGGGCTGGCCCTCTTCTCGCGTGTGCGGATGGACCCGCAGCTCTCCCGCGTCGGCGTCGTGCTCATGAGCGGCCTCGCCGGCCCTCCGGACGAGGCGAACGCGTTTCCCGACGCGACGTTCCTGCCGAAGCCGTTCGACGTCCACCAGCTCCTGGGCGCGCTGCAGGAAGCCGTTCAGCGCGGCCGGCCGTGAACCTGCGCCTCGCTCTGCCTCTCACGCTGGGGTTGCTTTCGAGTGAGGCCGCGCTTTCGCGCGCGGCCGCGGCGTGTCCCGCCTGCGCCGCGACGAAGGCGGAGCCGAACGGCGCCGCCCCGAAGCAGGTCTGGTGGGTGACGGGCGCGTTCCTCCTCGTTCCCTCGGGCGTGGTCCTCGCGGGGGCGCTGGCGCTCCGTCAGAAACGGGAGAGATAGCTCAGGAAGGCCTCGCGGAAGCGCGCGGCATCGAGAGGACCGGGCAAGCTCACCGCGCGGGGATCCTGAGGGCCGGTCTCCTCGAGAAACGTCCGGCCGGTTGCGTCGACGCGCACGAGGGCGTTCCGCCCGACACCGAACACCTCGGGCGCAGTCAGGGCTGCGGCGGCCACGACGTCCCACGGATGAAACCCGCCCGCGGCCTGTCCCGGCCGGCGCCCCAGCGCTCGTCGCAACAGATCCTGTCTCCGCGCGAAGCGCGCGAGGCGCGCGCGGTACGGCCCGAGCGCGCACCCGGCGGGCAGCGAGAGGACTTCCTCTGCCGTGATCGCGACGGGAAACGCCGCATCGAAAGGAACGAGCGTCTTCGGCACGGGCAGGCTCATCACGAACGCGGCCGCCTCCGGATCCTTCGAGAAGTTGAACTCGCGAAGACCGCTTTCGGAGCGCCCGCCCATCACGAAGAGGCCAGCCAGCGAGCGGGCCAGCTCCGGCTCCGCGCGGAACGCGGCCGCCACGTTGCCGAGCGGGCCGAGCGCGAGGAGCGTGTAGCGGCCGGGCTCCTCG
>CAZXSG010000876.1:0-2685 GCA_964643185.1 uncultured Holophagales bacterium | reverse complement strand
CGGGAGACCTCTCCGCTCCGGCCTCGCAGCGTGAGAACGGTACCCGGGCGGCCGCCTTCGACGCCGGCCGTCTCCTCGAGCGCGGT
Organism: uncultured Holophagales bacterium; assembly: GCA_964643185.1. GTDB lineage: Bacteria > Acidobacteriota > Thermoanaerobaculia > UBA5066 > UBA5066 > JAEUQS01. Next base: position 2,599 of record CAZXSG010000876.1, on the reverse strand, counting down.
GAAGCTGACCTTCAGGGCCCGCGGCGAGAGGAGGCCCGACGCCACGCCGCTCAGCCCGTCCGCGAGGCTCTTCACCCGGAGCCCTTTCGCGCGCGCGGCCCGGCAGGCCTCCCGGACCTCCTCGACGAGGCGCTCGAGCTCGGGCAGCGGCGCATTCTTCGTGAGCCGGAGGGCCGACCTTTCGAAGCGGCCGATCCGGATCCGGGCCTTCCACTGGATCGTGGGCCCGTTCGGACCGGCGCCCGTCTGAGCCGGGCCGTCATCAGCGAAATCCTCGATCGTCGCGAACGCCCTCACGGCGCGTCGGAGCGCCGCCGGCTCGAGTTGGAACTGGCTCTTGCCGTCTTCGATCCCGATGCCATCACCCCAGATTTCGAGCGAGCTGTAGACACCGTTCTCGCGGGACGCCACCTCGATCTCCAGGTCCTCGGCCGGGCTGCCTGCGGCCCTCGAGAACGCCTCGGCGAACGTGGCGGGGGCCTTGGAGGTCGAGGCGCAGGAGGAAACGAGTGCGCATGAGGCCAGGAGGGCCACGAGCGCCCATGGGGAGAAACTGTTCGGCATTGGCCAGATCGTAGGGGAATCCTCGTGTTGCTGCTTGACGGGTTGGGGGGTGCTTGAAATGATCCGCCGATCCGAGAGCTGGATCCAGGTCGAACCCGCCAGGGGTCCGTTTCTGCTGGGATCCGGTCCGGACGGGGGAGGCGTTGATGCGCAAAGAGTTGTTCGGGCGGGCCGTTCTCGGAGTGGCCCTGTTCACGGCGGGAGCGGCTCTGGCCGAGCCGCCCGAGGTCCCGCGCACCAAATCGGGCGACGGCTGGCAGATGACGACGGCCGCGAGCGTCCCTGTGGTGTCGGAGCGGCTTTCGGACATCGCCGCCCGGAATGGCACCCTCGGGCCGTTGAGCTCGGCGCCGGCTGCCGACGCTGACCTCCTCGTTCCCAACAAGGTTCTCGACAAGCTCCTCGAAGGGGGCGCGGGGGATGGCCCCCTCAGCCCGTTCACGGGCGTCTTTGTCGATCAGAAGGGCCCCTCTCTCGCGACCGCACCGCTGCCCGGGATGGTGAACTTCCAGGGGCTGAGCGCCGCCGGGGTCGCGCCGCCCGACTCCAACGGTTCGGTCGGTCCGAACCACTACGTGCAGTGGATCAACTCGCAGCTCGCGGTCTACAGCAAGGCGGGCGCCGTGTTGCTGCCGTCCATGAACGGCAACCTCCTCTTCACGGCCCTGGGTGGCGTGTGCGCCACGCGGAACAATGGCGACCCGATTGTCATCTACGATTCCCTAGCGGATCGATGGAACATCAGCCAGTTCGTCGTGCAGGCGCCCCTCACCCCGACGAATCAGGCGGCCTCCCATCAGTGCATCGCCGTCTCTCAGACGAACGACCCCACGGGTGCGTGGTACCTCTACGACTTTCCCACCACGATCTCCCGGGCCGACGACTTTGTCGACTACGAGAAGCTCGGCACGTGGACCGACGCCTATTACATGACGGCCAACGTCTTCTGTACGGGAGGCACGGGAATTTGCCCCGCTTCCGCTGGCTTTCAAGGCGTATTCGGAGCGATGTACTCCTTCGAGCGCGACAAGATGCTCCTCGGCCAGCCCGCGCGGCTCATGGCGTTCGCGAATCCGGCTTCCCCCACGCGGTTCGCGCCCGGCGCCCTTCCCATCGACCTCGACGGGCTCACGCCACCGCCCCCAGGGCGGCCCCTCCACTCCTTCTTTTTCCGGTTCCTGGGATCTCTCAGCGTCTATCAGTTCACGTCGACCTGGGGCGCCGTGCCCGTGCTGACGGGCACGGCGCTTCCCAACATGAGCATCGGCGCGCCCTTCGCCGAGGTCTCGTGTGATCCCCTGCCCGATGGGGCTCTCCGCCGCTGCGTCCCGCAGCCGGCGCCAGCAGCCGCGGTCAACGACGCGCTCGACGCGCTCCGTACCCGGCTGATGTATCGCGCTCCCTATCGCAACCGGGCCGTTGACGGCGTCGAGTCGGTCATGCTGAACCACACCGTCCAGGGAACGGCGCCGGTGAAGGCCGCGATCCGCTGGTACGAAATCCAGCTGCAGTCGGGCACTCCCGTCATCGCGCAACAGGGTGTCTTCCAGCCCGACACGACGAACCGCTTCATGGGCTCGATCGCCATGGACGCGTCGGGCAACGTCGCGCTCGGGTATTCGCGATCTGCAAGGGCGGGCACGCCCGTGGGCTCGCTTTCGGACGTTATTCCGGAGCTCGACGTCACGGGCCGGCTCGCCGCCGAACCCCTGGGCACCCTCGGCGGTGAAACGCTGCTGCAGGCCGGCCTCGGCGTCCAGTTCGGGACCGCCAGCCGCTGGGGCGACTACTCCTACATGGCCGTCGACCCCCGTGATGGCTGCACGTTCTGGTTCCAGGGTGAGTACCTGCCCGGCAATGGGAGCTTCAACTGGACCACCCGGATCGGCACGACGTCGTTCGCGCCCGCCAACTGTGCACCCGAGAGCCAGGGCACGCTCCAGGGCACGGTCACGTATGCCGAGAACGGTCAGCCCGCTCTGGATTCGGTCGTGAGCGCTGGCGTTTTCTCCGCCCCCTCGACGAATCCCTCGGG
>CAZXSG010000875.1:0-2685 GCA_964643185.1 uncultured Holophagales bacterium | reverse complement strand
CCGGGGAAGCACTCCGTCAGGCAGGATCGGAACGGGCCGGTTGCCGAGCAGGAACCGCGTCACGAGCGGCGGCCGGGGCGGGTCGGGGTAGCGGCGCAGGGCCTCGTCGGGATCGAAGACGTTGAAGCCCTTGATGCCGCCGAAGTAGAGGCGTCCCCCCCGCCCCGCGAAGCCGCATCCCTCGAACTCCGCCGAGAAGCTGCTCGACTGGAGACCGTCCTTCAGATCGAACCGCACGACCGTTTCCGTCTTCGGATCGAGACAGTCGATCCCCCGCGAGGTCGACAGCCAGATCCGGCCCTGGGAGTCGGCGAGGGCGCGCACCACGAAGCTGCTCGACAGCCCGTCCCGCTCGCCGAATCGCTGAGCCTTGCGGGTCCGGGGATCGAACCGCCAGACGCCCGCCCCGAACGTCGAGATCCACAGTGAGCCGCTTGCGTCCGGAGAAATGTCCATGATCCGGTGGACGCCCGGGTTTCTCTCGTCCTCCGCGAACGGGTCGATCAGCTCGAACGCGCCGGCCCCGGGGTCGAACAGGTACAGGCCGTTGCTTCGCGTGCCCACCCAGATCCCCTCCGGGCCGGCGTGGAGGCCCATGAGGGAGATCTGGGACGGCGTGTCCGGTGCACCGAGGGGGTACGCCTCGACGCGCACTCCATCGAAACGGCAAAGGCCCCTCTTCCAGGACGTGAACCAGATCAGGCCGTCCGCGCTCTGCCGGATGGCCATGATCCGGTCACCGAGGCCCACGGGAGCTATGGCGACCGCCGCGCCCCGTTCGTAGCGGTACAGTCCGACCTCCGTTCCCACCCACAGCCGCTGATCGCGGCCCTCGAAGAGCGCGGAGATGTGCTCCTGCCCGAGAACTCCCGGCACGCGCATGTACACGGGGGGCGCCCCCGCCGGGGAGGTTCGCCGGTTCAGGCCCTTGGACGTCCCGATCCACAGCGCGCCTGACGAGTCCTCGAGGATCGCCTTGACCGACCCGGGGCCGAGCCCGCCAGGGTCGTCCTCGTGATGCGACTGCAGACCGAATCGTGCCGTGCGCGTGTCGAGGACGTTGACGCCCCCGCCCCAGGTTCCGAACCACAGAAGCCCTTCGGAATCCTCCAGCGACGCGATGACCTGGTCGTTGCTGAGGCTCGCCGGATCGGATGCGCGGCGCCGGAAGAGGACTCGCGAGCCGGTCACGGGATCGCGCCGTTCGAGGCCGGTCATGGGCGTGCTCACCCAGAGGGTCCCCGTGGAATCCTCGAAAACGTACCGGACGTTGTCCGCGAGAACCTCGCCATTCGCGGCCCGGAACCGCCGGGACTGGCCTGTCGCGACCTCGAGCCGGTTGAGGCCCGCACCGTCGGTTCCGACCCAGAGCACCCCGTTCGCGCCCGCGGCCATCGTCCACACGTTGTCGGAGCTGAGGCTGTGCGGATTCCGCGCGTCGAACCGAAAGTGCCGAAACGCGGGCTTCGGGGAGGGCCCGCCGGAGAGCGGGGTGGCGTCGACCCCCGCGAAGCGGTGCCCGACCCAGAGCGAGCCATGGGCCTCGACCAGGGACCAGATCTGATCGCTCGCGGGGCTCGACGGGTCGGCCGGATCGTGCCTCAGCGCGCGAAACCGGTAGGTGCCCCCGGGCGTCCGCTCGAGCCGGTTCAGACCTCCCTTGAAGGTGCCCACCCAGAACGTGCCCGCTGAGTCCAGGAGGAGCGCGGCGATCGTGTCGTCGCTGAGGCTCTCCGGGTCGCCCGGGACGTGGCGGAACCGCGTGAACTTCTGGAGACGCGGGTCGAAGCGGCAGAGGCCGGCGCCCCACGTTCCAACCCATACGAAACCCTCGCCGTCCTCGGCGAGGGCCCAGATGGAGTTGCTGCTGAGCGTCGTGGGGTCTTCCGGATCCGACGCGTAGTGGCGCAGCTCGTGCCCGTCGAACCGGTAGAGCCCGTTCGCGTACGTGCCGAGCCAGACGAAGCCCGTGCGGTCCTGGAGAATGCAGGTCACCTCGGCGTCGACGAGCTCACCTTGCGAGCCGACCGTCTCGAACCGCATCCCCGCGACCGCTTCCGCGGAATAACGCTCTCTTTCGCCGACGGCCGTCGCCGCGGCGAGCTCTGGAAGGAAAACCACCAGGAAGAGAGCGAACCGGACGAGGACCAGCATCAACCGGCGGCGTGCGCGAGCACGCGGTCCCGGCCTTGGTCCTTCGCGCGGTAGAGGGCCGCGTCGGCCCACGCGAGCAGCGTGTCGAGCGGAACGGAGGCCCCGACCTCCAGCGTCGCGATGCCTCCGCTGATCGTCACGACCGGCGACGACGGGGATATCGGCGAGTGCTCGTGCGGAATCGCGCAGGCGCGCACCGCGTCACCGAGCCTCCGGCCGACCTCCAGCGCGCCAGGCGCGGCGGTTCCCGGCAGCGCGACGACGAACTCCTCGCCGCCGTACCGGCCCACGGAGTCTTCCGGGCGGTTGAGCGCGTCGCGGAGCGCCGCGGCCACGCGCCGCAGGCATTCGTCCCCGGCCTGGTGGCCGTAGCCGTCGTTGAAGGGCTTGAAGTGGTCGACGTCGACGATGAGCAGCGAGAACGGCGCCCGCGCGCGGATGGCCCGCCGCGACTCGCGATCGAGCACCTCCATGAGGTGGCGGCGGTTCGCGAGGCCCGTGAACGCGTCCGTACGAGAGAGTTGCTCCAGC
>CAZXSG010000874.1:0-2686 GCA_964643185.1 uncultured Holophagales bacterium | reverse complement strand
ACTGCAGGCGGCCATCTCCAAAGGCGTCCCCGCGGATGAGATCCAACGCCTGGCGGTGCAGACCGGCATGCGCACCCTTCGCGTGAGCGCGCTGCAGCGCGTGGCGGACGGCGAGACCACGTTGCACGAAGTCGAGCGCGTGATCGGCGAGTCGATCGAGGACATGGCGGCCACGGTGTCACTGGCGGTCGCCCCGAACGGTCGGCCGAGAGGCCCACGCGTGCTGCTGGTGGACGACGACACCGTCTGCCGCAAGGTCGCCAAGCGGTTGCTCGAGGAGGGCGGCTACGACGTGGTGGAAGCGGTCAATGGCGAGGACGCTCTGGCTCAGCTCGAGGTCGACAACCAGATCACGTTGACCGTGCTGGATCTGGGGCTGCCCTCGATCCAGGGCGACGAAGTGCTGCGACGCATGCGCATCTCGCCCGCCACGGCGAGCATGCCGGTGCTCGTCCTCACGGGTTCGCCGGATCCGGATCTGGAAGTGCGCCTGATGGACGAAGGCGCGGATGACTATATCCGCAAGCCGATCGAGCCCAAGCGCTTCGTCACTCGTGTGAAGGCCGCGCTTCGTCGCGCGGCGGCGTGACTCGCTTCAGTCCGGCCGACCCGACCGCGACAGCCCCAGCTGCACCAATCGCTGGAGCAGCGGTTTGTACTTGAGCCCGCTCGCGGCCGCGGCCGACGCGAACTCCTCCTTCTCGGCGATCTCCGGATTGGGATTCGCCTCGAGCAGGTAGATCTCGTTCGCTGCGGTCAGTCGGTAGTCCACTCGCGCGTAGCCATCGAGTTCGAGCATGCGATAGACGCGGCGCGTGGTGCGCTGCAGGGCGCGCTCCACCGCCGGGTCCAGATCGTCGGCGCGCCGGATGTCGATTCCGTGCTTCTTCTGATACTCGGGATTGTGCTTCACGTGCGCAGTCGCAATGGGTTCACCGGTCTCGGGCAGCTTGCCGAAGTCCAGCTCCCAGACCGGCAGGACCTTCAGTCGCTCGTTGCCGATCACGCCCACATACAACTCGCGGCCCTCGACGTACTGCTCCACCAGCGCGTCGGTCTCCAAGTGCTCGTGGATGAACCGCACGCGCTCGGCGAGTTTCTCGTCGGAGTCCACGACGCTCGCCTGCGAGATGCCGAGACTGGACTCCTCACTCACGCTCTTGACGAACAGCGGGAACTTGAGGCTCGCGGGGCGCTTGGGTCGATTCCCCCGCGCCACGACCATGAACACCGGCACGCGCACGCGATGGTACTGCGCGATCTTCTTGGTCAGCGCCTTGGAACGCGCCAGCACCAGGCCACGCGGATTGCAGCCGGTGTACGGCAACTTGAGCAGTTCGAGATAGCTCACCACGTGCTGGTCGAAGTTGCTCAGCCCATAGAACTCCTCGAGCAGATTGAAGACCACGTCGGGCTTCCATTCCTCGGCGGCGACGCGGATGGGGTCGAGACCATCCTGCACACCGAGCGGACGGACTTCGTGCCCGAGCTTGCGCAACGTGTTCACCACATCGAACTCGGTCTTCCAGACATTGATCTCGTCCGCGCTGAACCCTTTGATCGAGTCGGGCGGGACGAGTGTGGGGTGCATGAGCACGAGGATTCGCAGGGGTTTGATCACAGGGCGATCCAGTTCTTGCGGCTGTAGTGGAAGTGGACCGTGCGCACGGTCAGCAGCAGCGCGAAATCCACGCGCAGCCGCTTCTCGTTACCGATGGCACGCAGTTCGAGTGCGCGACAGCGTTCGATGGCATCGTCGAGCACGCGGTCGAGCGTGAACGGCGACTCACCGGTGAAACGCGCCACCATGCGTCGGACCTCGGCGCGGTTGCGCTTGACGAATCGACCCGCCGGCTCACCCACCCGACCGGGCTCGGCTGCGAACAGGCGCTGCATATCGCGATCCTGCACGGTCGGGCGGTGCCGCGCGTAGTGCGCCTGCTTCTCGGCGTAGTGCTGGCGGAGCGTGTGCTTGTTCTGCGAGAGCGGCTCCACGAACCGGCGCGTGCGCACCGGCGGCGTCTGGCCGCGCAACTCGCGCAGCAGTTCGTCCATGTACTCGAGCTTCTTGAGCGCAGGCCAGCCGGCGTAGCGCCGACGCCAGGCCGAGCGCGGGGTGAGCCAGACCGCGAAGGTCTCGGCGAAGTCCTCGTCGGGATGCGCCTGGGCGTAGTACTGCCGCAGGTGCTGAACGAATCGCTGGCTCGCGGGATTGGGCCGGTAGATCTCGGGATACGGCCGGTGCGTATTGCCGAAGTGCTTCTTCCACGCCGCTCGCCGATGCACCCGCCAGGCGTGCTGTGCGCAGTGCCCGAACTCGTGCCGGAGGATCATCAAGCACTCTTCGCGCGTGCCGCCCTCGACCTCGAGCATCATGCTGCGCTCGAGCCGCTGCAGCCGTGGATGCGCCAGATAGAAGGGCAGCGCCACACCGGGCACGCCGTCGGGCGAGAACCACTCGGTCGACAGCCAGACATGGGGTTTGAGCTTGAGCCCGCGCGCCTCGAGTTCCGCCCAGACCTCGTGCACACGTGCTTCCAGCCACGAGCCTTCGAAGACCAGTGGCAGGTCGCAGAAGCGCATGTCGAGCAGCGCTTCATCCGTGAGCGAGGTCCAGCGCACCGGTCGGGGCGCTGACCGGGCAGCCGGCATGCATCCTCGGTGCCCGCGGCCGGCACACCCCCGC
>CAZXSG010000873.1:0-2691 GCA_964643185.1 uncultured Holophagales bacterium | reverse complement strand
CCCGACCCCGCAAATCTAGTTGTCGTTACCCCGCAGTTCTAATTGTCGCTGATCACACGAGGCCGCGGGACTCATAGAACGTGCGGCTGGTGAGCGCGTATGGGGTGCCGGCGCCCGTGGTGGCGCCCACGATGCGGCCGGCCTGGTCGTAGGCCGTCGAGATGATCGAGCCGTCCTGGTGCTTTTCGTCGAGCACGCGGCCCAATACGTCGCGCCGATACTCCACGAATTGGTGGTGATGAGGGTCGCGGCGAGCCCGGGTATGGTCTCCCGCGACACGACCCGCACAGGCAAGGGTGCGGGAACGACCGTGCCTGAGGGCCAGCCCGGAAGCCGGTCGTACTCGTACTCCACCGTATTGCCCACCGCGTCGATCTCGCGCAGCGTGCGGCCGCCGAACCGAGAAGAAGCGGCCGCGCGGTCGACGCCAAGGCTCCTCTCGAAAAGGTCCACATCGATCTCAGGCGGGTGCGGGCGCTCTTCGGTCTCCTGACTTTTCGGATCGCCGTCGTGTTCGACGTCTTCTCGCGCCTGCCGCTCGCTTTCGGCGTCTGGCCGACGGAGCCGTCCGCGCTCGGCCTCGTGAAACTCCTAGAGCGCTCGATGGTGTTCGGGAAACCGAAGGTCCTCATCACCGACCAGGGATCCGTCTTCACCAGTGATCTGTTGCGGGCAGCGGTGAGAACGCTCGGCATCGAGCATCGATTCGGTGCGCTCTACCAGCACGGCTCGATAGCGCGACTCGAGCGATTCTGGAGGTCGCTGAGGAGTCTCCTCTATCACCACGCTCTGTTCCGCCGGCTCGTCGTCCGAGATCTCGAGCGAGACGTCCAACTCGCGCTCGTCCACTACTCCTTCTTCCGGCCGCACTCGGGACTGAAGCGGCAGAGCTCAATGAACTCGTGCGCTCCGGGCCCCGTTTCCCTCCGGTTCGAGGCCCTCCGGAAGCCCATCACTGGTCCCATCAACGTTCTGAACGGCGGTTCAGACGGCCAGGCCACCAGAGGCTGTGCGCCTTTGTGATGTCCCCGCGCTGCACAGCATCAAGATGCTCATCCCGCAGCCGGCTAAGTAGCGACTTGGCCTTGGTCGTTATCAAGGTCGTGATGTCTCGTCGCCGAGACAGAGCGCCGAGGATACGGTGAGCCTTCGTCCAGGGGAGCGTCCTGAGTCCTTCCACGACCACGATGAGGGCATCCGTATCGGACCCCATGGAGACAGCCTCAACCTTCCTCCACGCTTTCGAGCTTCCTGTTTCGAGCAAGGCCACCGAGGCGACCAGGCTGTCATGTGCGTCGCCTTTCTCGAGTTGATGAGCTAGGTGCTCTCGACCTATCTCGCCCAAGCGTACAAGTGAAGTCGTTGCGACGGCGCGTAGCACCAGCGACCACTGGCCTAGGTCAGGCGGGTGATAGCGATGGACAACGTACTCCTGCGGCTTCTCTGCCACGTGCCACAGGGCTTCGATAGCCCTCTTCCCTCCCAGATGGCCAATCGCTCGAACGAGAGAAACGGAAGTGGTATCCCTGGTGGCTTCAAGGGCTACGCGCATGAGTCCAACAGATTCTGTTTCTCCAAGTCGCGCGAGACTCTCCGCCGCCACGCCCCATACCGGACACGGGCCTGGGCTCTTGAGCAGATCGAAGAGGGCAGGGCCCGCCCGTGGATCATCCGAGAAGCCCAGCGCAGCGCCGGTAGCCATCATCCTCGCGCAGCCACCATCGCCTCGTGCGGCGGGTAGCAGAAGGGCCATGACTTCTTCTCCGCCAATCCGGCATAAGGCGATCGCTGCGGCTTCAATGATCGCCGCAAGGTGTTCAGGACCCCCGTCGCCGCGTGTCCCGGCATACGTCCCCCCTTCGAAGTTCTTGATCAGCGCCGGAACAGCCCGAGGGTCGCGAATCCTTCCTAGTCCTTCTGCGGCAGCGACTTGCACCAGTGGGCTGCCGTCATCGAGCGCAGCTGTCAATAGCTCGACCGCGGCGGCCCCCTCATGTCTACTAAGCTTCTGCACTGCAAGGCAGCGGCCAGCATCAAGCCGCTTCGAGCACGGCGCTCGAAGCCTCTCTGTGAAGGTAGCCGCTCTCATCTCAAACGAGCCCGTTGCCATCCGCCTGGTATACGAGTCACCGATCCGTCGGCCTTGAAGATGATCGCTCCCGGGCCCGGGCTACCGTCCAACAGGACGCTAAGTTCTCAAGGGTTGGATACAAGGTCGTTTCGTCGACCATCAGGTCCTCGGTGGTGAAAACCTTGAGCTTGGAGAAGACGAAAACGCGAAGCGCCGCTCGGCGGATTCCCGCCGACAGCAGCACGTTTGCGTCCGCGACGACGCTTTCGAAACTCGGCGAAGTCACGCAGGATCTCGTCTTCCGTGACGCCGCGGGCGTCGAAGGCCTCACCCATCTCGTTCGCAAACTCCTTGAAGAGCTCTCGCCTCACGTCATGGGGAGGTTCTCCGGCTCACCCAGGGAGTAAAGGACCGCAACGGTCCTACCGTGCTCCTGCACGAGGATCGGCTCCTTCTCCTTGAGCAGGTCGGCGCCACGAGGTCTTCCAGGGTGGCCATCTTCACTCCACCATGGTGGGCTTTCGGTTCGCCACGGTCAAGTGCATGTGAAAGCGCGGGGACGGCGAGCTGTGCCCGTGCGGGTGTCTTCACCGTGAGAACCTCCCGAGCCATGCCTAGAT
>CAZXSG010000872.1:0-2692 GCA_964643185.1 uncultured Holophagales bacterium | reverse complement strand
GGTGGACCTTCGGGAACGGCGGGCGGCTGGTCGTCACCCACCCGCTGCCTGCGATCACGCTGCCCCGGGCGACGACCGTCTCGCCGCCGAGAATCGTCGCTCCGGCGTAGATGACGACGCCGTCCGCAACCGTCGGATGCCGCTTCACCCCGCGCACGAGCTCGCCGCGTTCGTTCTTCGGGAACGAGAGCGCGCCGAGGGTCACGCCCTGATACAGCTTCACGCGATCGCCGATCTCGGCGGTCTCGCCGATCACGAGTCCCGTTCCGTGATCGATGAAGAAGTGGCGGCCGATGCGCGCCAGCGGGTGGATGTCGATGCCGGTCTCGTTGTGCGCGAACTCGGTCATGATTCTCGGAATGAGGGGCACTCCACGGACCGCGAGCGCGTGCGCGATGCGGTACGTGAAAACTGCCTTGAGCCCCGGGTACGCGAGGATGATCTCGTCGGGCCCCGTGGCCGCCGGGTCACCATCCCACGCCGCCTTCACGTCCTCGGCGAGGAGATCGGCGATCGCGGGCAGCTCCTCGAAGAACGACGTCGTGATCTCGCGGGCCCGCGCACCGGCGTCGCCTCCCGGATGCGCGCGCCCGAGGCCCTTCTCGACCTCCGCCGTCAAACGCTGATGGATGCGGAACAGCACGTCGCCGAGGTGGTCCTTCAGGTTCTCCCGGTAGAGGGCGATGTCCCCGAAATAGCCGGGATAGACGACCTCCTGGAGCAGCCGGAGAATGTCGATGATCTCTTTCTTCTGAGGCCGCAGGGCATCCCCGATGTTCGCGAGCTCCTTCCGCCTCTCGGCGCCGCCGATGATCGCGTCCATCGCCGCGCGGACACGGCCCTTCTCGCGGGTCACGGCGCCCCTCCCGCGAGAACGCCGAGCTCGCTCACCACGAGCGTTCCGCTTCTGGGGATCGCCTCGAAGAGCGAGCCCAGGACGCGCGGCGAGATCTCATTGCGGATCTTCGTCGAGGATGCCAGCACGAAGGCGGGGACCTCGGCGAGCCGGGCCGTTTCGAGGAGCGCACGGGTGCCGATCTTGTTCACGAGAGCGTCCGGGTGGACACCGTCGGCGCCCACGAGAACGACGGGACTTCCCGAGTAGCCGGGAGGACGGCGCGAGGCCGCCTCCTTCGGAACGAGCGACAGAAGAAGGAAGTCGTCGCAGGTGCGGCACTTCACGCCCTTGGCGACCAGCTCCCGCGCGAAGCGGGCCCCTTCGCCCCCCGGCCGGCTCTCGGCCACGAGCACCGTCACGTTCCGCCCCGCGGAGACCAGATCGGTGATGACCGCCATGACGGTTCCACTCTTGGACAGCGTGAAGACGAGGAGGTCTCCCGACGGCAGGAGTGGTGTGACGACGTGAGACAGCCGCAGCTCGCGGAGCGCCTTCTCGGCGGCCCGTCGCGAAACGAACGCGCGCACGGCCTCGGTCGAAGCGGGCTCTTTCGCGAGCTCCCGCAGCTCCTCTGCGAGGGAGCGCAGGTTCGCCATCTGCGGAAAGGTCTCCAGGAGGCGTCCCGGGAGGGACTCCAGCACCCCGGAGCGATCGGACTCGGTGAGGGACTCGAGGTTCGTGAGCAACCGGGACTCGACCTCCGAGGCGCCCGACACGCGGTCGCGCAGGATCTCGGCGAGGTCCCCCGCGCCGTCCGCGGACTCCGTCAACCCTTCTTCCACGCGGCCAGCAAGGCTTTCGCGTCCTCCTGCGCCTTCAGGTCCTCCACCAGCCACTCCGGTGACGGGGTTTCCGCGAGCAGCTTCTCGATCGCCGCCCGGGCCTCCGGGCGCTTGGACGTCTCGTAGTCCCACTGGGCCTCCGCCAGATAAAGCCTGTTGATGAAGTTCTTCGGGGCCCGCGTGCCGGCCTCCCGGAGGTTCTTGAGCGCCTCCTTGCGGGAAGCCCATCCCGTGAAGAAGGGCACCGAAGGGGTCTGATGATGCAGTCTTCCGAGGACGCGATAGCCCCCCGCATCCTCGAACGCCGGGTCGAGGGCGATGACCGCCGTCGCGTAGTCCCGGATCTTCGCCGCGGCACCCTGCTTGATCGCGGCGCTCTTGCCGAAGACGAGCGCCCATTTTCCCCAGTCCACGGCCGCCCAGAGAAACGTCGCCGTCACGTCCTGGTCCCCTTTCACGTACGGCACGATCTCGACAGGCGTCGCTTTCGAGAGGTCTTTCCCGGCCTTCCTCGCGGCGGTCTTCCGCACGATCTCGAAGGCCTCTTCGCCGATCGTCTTCCCATCGTCGAAGAGGCGTTTCTGCTCCTCGGCGTTCTTCGTCGTGTATTCGCCCTTGAAGTAGAGCGCGCGCATGGCCTTCCAACGCGGCTCGAGGGCGCCGGGGTTCTGCGCGGCGGCCTTGCGGTAGGCGGCGAGCGCGGTATCGACGGGTCCCGTCTGCGCCGTTCCGCCGCTCGAGCCCTTCGCCCGGAGCAGCCAGGCCGCATCTCCTTCGGCGAGAGGGGTCGCGGGCTCCTCCGCGGCGAAAACGGGAACCGCCAAGATCGTCGAGACGGCGAGGACGGCGGCGGCGAAACGTGGCACCGGGCTGGAGTCGAAGCGCATCCACATGCGGACATCTTCCGGATTCCGGTGCGAAGGGCGGAACGCCCGGAGCCGCCCGCGGAGGGTGACGGGGGGGGGGCTTGATGGACTGCTTCCTGGCGCAGGGCCGCACGTTGCTCGAAAAG
>CAZXSG010000871.1:0-2694 GCA_964643185.1 uncultured Holophagales bacterium | reverse complement strand
ACTCAGCGCGCCGGAGGCGTTCCCCGGCCCGGAGGGCTGAATGCCTAGACGCGGGCCACGTGGATGGCCGCGATGCCGAAGATGAGTGGGATCCAGGTCGCCTCCGAGAAACCGGCTTCCCTCAGCTTCGCCGCCAGCGCCGCCGGCGCGGGCCATTGGGAAACGGAGTCCGGAAGGTAGCTGTAGGCCCCGGTGTCCCCCGAGACGAGCCGCCCGAGGACCGGCACGACGCGCCTCACGTGAAAGAGGACGAGCGGCGCGAGGGGTCCCGTGGGCTCGGGGGTGAACTCGAGGATGACGAACCGGCCGCCGGGAGCGAGCACCCTGCGGATCTCCCGCAGTCCCGCCGCCGTGTTCTCGAAGTTGCGTACGCTGAAGGCCGCCGTCGCTCCCTGGAAGCTGCCCGACCTAAAGGGGAGGCGAAGACCGTCGGCGTTGGCCTCGGGGATGGCCGCTCCCGCGCTGCGGAACTTCGCCTGGCCGATCGAGAGCATCGCGAACGTGAAGTCCGCCGCGAGTACGTGCGTGCGACCGGCCGTCCTGCGGTGGATCTCGAGCGCCAGATCGCCGGTTCCGGAGCCCACGTCGAGGACTCTCTCGCCCGGCTTCGGATCGAGCAGCGCGACGGCCTTCCGCCTCCACGCGACGTCCATGCCCCCCGACAGCACGCGGTTCAGGAGGTCGTAGCGGGGCGCCACCCGGGAGAACATCGCGCGCACGGCCGAGCCCGACTTGTCCACGGAAACGGAGGTCAGGGCGTCCACGGTCACGCACGGGCAGGGTACCAAACGCCGCGCGCCCCGGAATCCATTTCGCTTGACACAGGGGCGCCGCTGACGTAATTTCCGCCGTCCCGCCGGGCCTCTTGCTCGCGGGGTCCCCTGCGCCCGGGTCCCAGGCCCTTCGGGGCGGCTCTTTTGAGCGTCGTCCGCGTCGGTATTGGAACCCGAAATCCGTTCGCCACGCCTTCCCGTGATGGGAACGCGAACCAACCGGAGACGTTTGAAGCCCGTGAGCACCCGAACGCCGTTGCCGAATATGTCCGAGATCTCCCGCCGGTGGATCGTCCTCGATGCCGATGGGAAGGTTCTGGGGCGGCTCGCCACCGAGGTGGCACGCCACCTCACCGGAAAGACCAAAGCCCTCTACACCCCATTCTTCGACACCGGCGACTTCGTCGTCATCGTCAACGCCGAAAAGGTGGTTCTGACGGGTGCGAAGGAAGGCGCCAAGATGTACCGGCGCCACACGGGCTTTCCGGGAGGTCTCAAGGAGACCGCGGCCGGCAAGATGCGCGCCGAGAAGCCCACGAAGCTCCTCGAGTCCGCCGTCTGGGGAATGATGCCCAAGACCAAGCTCGGCAAGAAGATGTTCAAGAAGCTCAAGGTCTATGCGGGTCCCAGCCACCCGCACAGCGCGCAGGCACCCGCCCGCGCGACGGCCTGAGAGTCCAGGGAGAGATGAGCGTGAGCAACCTCCAGTACCATGCGGTCGGCCGTCGCAAAGAGGCCGTCGCCCGTGTGTACCTCCGTCCCGGTACGGGCCGCGTGAAGATCAACGATCGCGCCTTCGAGGACTATTTTCCGAACGACGTTCTGAAGATGGTCATCCGGCAGCCCCTCCAGCTCACCGAGACGACCGAGAAGTTCGACGTCGTGGCGCGCGTGGCGGGCGGCGGCAGCGCGGGTCAGGCCGGTGCCATCCGGCACGGCATCTCCCGCGCGCTCTGCCTCTTCAACGTCGAGCTCCGGAAGACCCTGAAGAAGTCGGGCCTCCTCACGCGCGATTCGCGCATGAAGGAACGCAAGAAGTACGGCCAGCGCGGCGCCCGCGCTCGCTTCCAGTTCTCGAAGCGCTAAGTCAGGAGCAGCAGATGAGCCAGATCACGATGAAAGAGCTGCTCGAGGCGGGCGTTCACTTCGGGCACCAGACCAAGCGTTGGAACCCGAAGATGAAGAAGTTCATCTTCGGCAAGCGCAACGGCATCTACATCATCGACCTCCAGAAGACGCTCAAGTGCTTCCGCGAGGCCGCGGCCTTCGTCACCGACGTGGCTTCGCAGGGGAAGAACATCCTCTTCGTCGGCACGAAGCGGCAGGCGCAGGACGCGATCTACGAGGAAGCCAACCGCTGCGGCATGTTCTACGTGAACAACCGCTGGCTGGGCGGCACGCTGACCAACTTCGTCACGGTGAGGAAGTCGGTCCAGCGCCTCAAGGAGATCGAGGCGATGCTCATCGAGGGTTCGGAGGCGATCCTGACCAAGAAGGAGCGCATCCGTCTCGACCGCGAGAAGGCCAAGCTCTCCAAGAACCTCGCCGGCATCAAGGAGATGGAAGAGCTCCCGGACGTCCTCTTCGTGATCGACCCCAAGAAGGAAGCGATCGCGATCCAGGAAGCCAAGAAGCTCCGCATCCCGGTCGTCGCCATCGTCGACACGAACTGCGATCCGGACCCCATCACCTACGTCATCCCCGGCAACGACGACGCGATCCGCGCCATCAAGCTCTTCACCACGAAGATCTCCGATGCCGTGCTCGAAGGCCTGCACACGCAGGAAGAGCGCTACATCGGCAAGGGTGGCAAGGAAGCCTCGGCCGACGACGAGCCGATGCACTCGAACTTCCCGGTCGCCGAAGCCGCCGCCGCGGCCGCCCGGCGCTCCCCCACGCACGCCCCAACCCCGCCCCTACC
>CAZXSG010000870.1:0-2698 GCA_964643185.1 uncultured Holophagales bacterium | reverse complement strand
CGCGGCCGACCAGTTCCTGGTGCGTCGCGGCGAGGGCTACACGGTGATCGCCGGCTACCCCTGGTTCACCGACTGGGGGCGCGACACGATGATCTCGCTGCCGGGGCTCACGCTCGCGACGCGGCGCCACGACGTCGCCCGCAGCATCCTCGAGACGTTCGCCGGGCACGTGAGCCAGGGGCTCATCCCGAACCGCTTTCCCGATGCCGCGGGGGACGCCCCCGAATACAACACCATCGACGCCACGCTCTGGATGTTCCAGGCCGCGAGGGCCTACCTCGACGCGTCCCACGACACCGCGTTCGCCGAGCGGATCACGCCGCTCTTCGACGCCATCCTCGAGGAGCACGAGCGCGGTACACGGCACGGCATCCACGTCACCGGCGACGGCCTCCTCTCGGGTGGCGAGCCGGGAGCCGCGCTCACGTGGATGGACGCCCGCATCGACGGTGAGCCCGTCACGCCCCGGGGCGGCAAGGCCGTCGAGATCCAGGCACTCTGGTACGGCGCGGTGCGCATCACGGCCGAGCTGCTCAGGAGATCCGATCCGGCCTCGGCCCGCGCCGCGGAGCTCGACGCGCGGGCCGAGCGCATCGCGGCGTCGTTCCGCGCGCTCTTCTGGAACGAAGAGCGCGACACCCTCGCCGACGTGGTGACCGATGACGGCGAGGTGGACGCCTCGCTCCGCCCGAACCAGCTCCTCGCGATCTCGCTGCCGCATCCGCTCCTCACGGGCGAGGACGCGCGCCGCGTGTTCGAAGAGGTGCGCACGGAGCTGCTCACGCCGTACGGGCTCCGGACGCTCTCGCCCGGGGATCCGGCGTTCCGGCCGCGCTACGAAGGTGGAACCTCGGAGCGTGACGGCGCGTATCACCAGGGAACGGTGTGGCCCTGGCTCATGGGCCCCTTCGTGGACGCGCTCTTCGCGGTCCAGGGAGAAAGCGAAGCCACCCGTGAGGAGGCCGCGGCGCTCGTCACCCCGCTTCTCACCCACCTCCGGGGCGAGGGCCTCGGTCAGCTCCCCGAGGTCTTCGACGGGAGCGCCCCGCATCGGGCGGGGGGCTGTCCCGCGCAGGCCTGGAGCGTCGCCGAGATCCTCCGCGTCGTGACGCGATATCGGGTTCCCGTCTGACCGGGCGGCTTGGCCATCCCCCGTCGATCGTGCCGGGTCTGACCATCGAAGAGAGACCCGAGGGAACCTGGATCATGCTCCGGCCGCGGGGACGCGGCCGGTTCGTCGTCGCGGGATTCCTGCTCGTTTGGCTCACCGGCTGGGTCCTCGGCGAGACCGTCGCGGCCGGAGCCCTTTTCGTTTTCACGGCACAAGCGCTCGGGCTCGACCTCCCGTTTGCCGCCAATGCGCAGACGTCCGGCGTCCCCGCCGCGTTCGTGATTCCCTTCCTGGCCGTCTGGCTGACGTTCTGGACGATCGGCGGAATCGCGGCGGCCGGGGAGGCTCTCTACCTCCTGTTCGGCCGGGAGGAGATCCTCGTGGGCGAAGCGACCTTCAGCGTGCGGAAAGTCCGGGGAGTCCTGCGCGGCACCGCGCGTGTGTACCGTCGTGGCGAGGTTCGCGAGATCCTCCTGCGGAAGGCCGGAACCCTTTCGGTGCGCGTCGCCGGACCGGAGGGCGTGCGGGACGTCGCCCTCACGGGATGGGGGTCCGTTCCCTTCGGTCTCTGGCTCCGCGACCGCCTCGCCCTCTCGATGGGTCTCGACCCCGAGGCCGGGCCCGGGCCCGCGAGGCGTCTCCAGACCGTACCCCCGGGCCTTCCGCCCACCACGCTCGAGACCATCGGTCCCCAGGGCGAGACCCTCCTCTGGGACAACCCCCGCGGCCAGCGCCAGCTCACGGGCTGCGCGGGCACTTTCTTCGGAGGGGCGCTCCTTGCCGCGGTGGGGACCCACGTGTGGCTCGGCGAGGCCGCGACGCCGGCCATCGTCGCCGCGTGCTTCTTCTGTGCGTTGACGCTCTTCCTCGCGACCGCGCGCGAGGCCGTCCGCGCCGACCGCGGCGTATTGGAGCTCCGCAGGAGCCTTCCTGGCTGGAGCAGGACGCGCGTCTTCCGCGAGGCGACACTGAAGATCGAAGAGGAGGAGGACTCCGACGGCGAACTCGTGACGAGCCTCTTCGTCGAGACGCCGTCGGCCCGCGAAACCGTGAGGTCCACGTCGCAGCACCGCGAGGACGTGCTCCGCCTCGCGAAGGAGCTCGAGCGGCGCACGGGCTTTCCCCTGGTCGTCCGGCTGGGAGGCGTTTGACGCACCGGGCCGGGAGCGGCATCCTGCCTCCCGTGATCCGCAGCCGCTGGGACCTCTCGGCCTCGGAGAGCCGCCTCTGGTCGCTCGTTGCCAAGCGGTGCGAGCCCGGAGCCGACAAGGCCGACCTCGATCGCCGCATCTGGGATCTCTTCGGCGAGGACTGGGCCATTCTGTGGACCGATCTGACCGGCTTCTCCCGCAACGTCGCGACGTTCGGGATCACCCACTTCCTGCAGATCATCCACGAGCAGAAGGCTCTGTTCCTGCCGCTCGTCGAGAAGTACGACGGCGTGCTCGTGAAGATCGAGGCCGACAGCCTGCTGCTGCTGTTCCGCAGGGCGTCGTCGGCTCTGGACTGCGCCGTGGCGATGCGCGGCGGCAAGGGGGGTCCCAACCTCTGCCGGCCGGAGGAGGAGCACGTGCCCCTCTGCTGCGG
>CAZXSG010000869.1:0-2698 GCA_964643185.1 uncultured Holophagales bacterium | reverse complement strand
TTCACGACGCGCTGGCAGCGCCCCGCGGGGGAGGCCCGGGCGACCTTCGTCATCGGTCCCGCGTTGGGCGTCGGCGCGCGCTACTACGACCCCCTCGCCCGGGCCTTCGCCGACGCGGGCGTCAACGCCGTCGTCACCGAGCTGCGCGGCCAGGACACCAGCTCGCTCCGCGCCTCCCGCCAGTCCGACTGGGGCTACGAGGAGGCCGTGCGGTACGACTGGCCCGCGCTCCTCGGGTCGGTGCGCGCGGAGGCCGGGACCGCGCCGATCGTCCTCCTCGGGCACAGCATGGGCGGCCACCTCTCTGCGCTCCACCTGGGCCGGGTCGCCGGCAGCGATGAGCACGTTGCCGGACTCGTCATCTGGGCGAGCGGCTCGACGCATTTCCGCGGCTGGCCGTTTCCCCAGAACCTCGGTCTCCTCTTCGCCACGCAGCTCGTCGCGCTCGTCTCGAAGACTCTCGGCTACTACCCCGGCGCTCGCTTCGGCTTCGGCGGCCTTCAGGCCCGGCAGGAAATGCTGGACTGGGCCCGGACGTCGCGAAACGGGCGCTACGAGCTGAAGGGCTCGGCGGTGGACGACGAGGCCGCGCTCGCCCGGGTGACGACGCCCACCTGGGCGTTCACGTTCGCGGGCGACCGCTACGCGCCGCCGGGCTCGGCGGCCCGCCTCGTCGGCAAGCTCGAGAGCGCCCGGGTGTCGATGGTGCATCTCGGGGCCGCAGACCTTCCCCGCGAGTGCCTTCACCATTTCGCCTGGGCCCGGAACCCCGCGCCGGTGGTCGCGCGGATCCTTCGCGAAACGGGCTTCTGAACGACTTCGGGAATCCCGAAGGGATTCCTTAGCGGTCCTACCGGACCGCCGGGAACGCCGAAGCGTCGATTCCCGGAATCACCTTCAGCGCATTGCGAAAGTAGAGCTTCTCGAGCACGGCGTCGGGCAGATCGAGGCCGTACATCTTCCAGAACGCGTGGCGCTTCCGGTAGTAGTCGAAGTACTCGTCCTGGGTCTCGAGGACGCGGAAGTACACGTGGTACTCCGCCGCGGCCCACGTGTCCTTCCCGAACATCACGCGGTCCTGGTATTTCACGAACCACGCGCGCGCGAAGCGCGGCTGGCGGCCCAACTCGGCGAGGACGGCGCCGATCTCGGTGTACACGTTGGGATGCGCGTCGAGCAGCGCGCCGAGCCGCCCGAGATCTCCGCCCAGCCAGCCGAGATGCGCGTTGATGAACTTCGTCTTCGGGTGCCGCGCGAGCAGGCGCCATTGCTCGCCGATCAGCGTTTCGAACGGTGGGAACTCCGAGGGCGGCCGGGCCCGCCGCGGGAACTGCTTGAGCTCGAGCCACCTCTCGTTGATCCGGTCCTGGGGCTGGAAGAACGACGCCGGCTCCGCGGTGTGGATGAGCACGGGCACGCCGAGACGGCCGCAGGCCGCGAGCACGGGATCGAGGCGCGGATCGTCCACCGGGACGCGGACGCCCTTGGAATCCTTCACCGTCATGCCGAAGTTCTTGAAAATCTTGAGCCCCTGCGCGCCCGCCGCGACGTCCGCCTCGAGCTGCCGGGCGGTGCGCTCCGGCCAGCCGGGCTCGTCGATGCCCTTGAAGTCGATGTTGGCGAACACCACGAAGCGGCCGGGATAGCGGCCCTTGTAGGCCGCGACCGTCTTCTTCAGGCCGTCGCCGAAGCCGCCGCTCAGGTTCACCATGACCCTGAGGTTCAGGGCGTCCATGTCCTTCACGAGGGCCGCGACCGTTTCGGCCGAGGCGTCGTCGTCCTGGTGGTTGTGAACGTCGACGAACGGGAACTTCGCCCGCGTCACGGGATGCTCCGGCACCACGAGCGTCGACTTCGGCTCGTACTCCTCGATCGACATCGTGAGCGGAGCCGCCGGGGGTGCGGGCGGCGTCTGGGCAAGGAGAGGAGCGGCCGAGAGAGCCAGAAGGAACGCGGTGAGGCGGGGGTTCATCTTGCCGCCGAGGATAGCGTCCACCGGAGATGCCAGATCGGCGCCGAACACCCTGGCACACCACGTGCAATCAGCGGGTTGGCGCACACTCCTCTCCTCCAGCCGCCCCGTGGGCGGCTTTTTTTATTGTCCCCGTGCCGATCTTCGATCCCATCCCGATATCGGGTTCCGGGGCGTTACGATTCCGGCCGATTGAGCGAGGCCCCCGTCTACTTCGCGGTCGTCGACGGCCAGCAGCAGGGTCCCCTGCCGCGCGAAGCGCTCGCCGCGTGGTTCCGCCAGGGCCGCCTCCGTCCGGAGGACCTGGTGTGGGAGAGCGGCACGCCGGACTGGCTTCCCGCGTCCACCGTGTTCGGAGCTTCCTCGCTCGCCGACGTCCCTCTCGCCGAGGTGCCGGCGGCCCCGGGGCCCGCTCGGCGGGTTCCCGGACCGGTGCTGGGGCCGCTCCCGCCGCCCATCGCGAGGGCCCGGGCGAAGGCCGGCGCCGTGCTGCGCGACCTGGCTTCGCTGCCCGCCGCGGACGTCCTCCCGTTCGGCCGCCTGCGCGACCCCGAGACTCTCGGGGCGCCCGCGGCCTGGCCTCTCCTCGTCTTCGGCCTGGCCCCGCTCCTCCTCGTGGCCCTCGTCGAGGACGCCGCGTGGCGGGTGCGCCCCTTCCCCCTCGGCTGCGGTTCGGCCTGGGCCGGGGTCCTCCGGCCCGGCCTCCCCGCCGCCGTCCCGCCCCGC
>CAZXSG010000868.1:0-2699 GCA_964643185.1 uncultured Holophagales bacterium | reverse complement strand
TTCGCGGTACTCATCGGATTGTCTTCGGGCACCCGCGGCATGGGGAAACCACGCGGCAGTTTCCACTGGTAGGAGAGCGGCGCCTGTGCGTGCATGACGCTGGCGACGACACCTGTCCAGCCAAATGCCGCGAGGACGCACACTCGGGTCAGGTGCCTGTACAGGCGGCGACACGGCTTGGCGTCGCGGCAACCGTTCGACAGACCTGGACGACGTCCGTCGGGGAGCCCCGCGGAGCGGCCCAGCACGCGCGTCGCGCCGCCCGCTTTTTCGCGGCAGAAGACGCCCCGGTCGGTCGCCAGCCAGAGGCGTCCCCGGGCGTCGACGAGGATTCCGTTGACGAGGTTCGAGGGCAGGCCGTCGGCGCTCGAGAGCGCCTCCACGACCTTGCCGCCCTGGATCGCGGCCGCTCCCCATCCCGCGCCGCCGGCCCAGAGCGTGCCGTCGCGGGTCACGAAGAGCGCACCCACCTCGCTGCCCACGGGCGCTCCGATGCGCCGCGCGACGCCGTTCTCCACGAGCGTGAGACCCTCCCCCGAGGTCCCCAGCGCGAGGCCGCCGCCCGGGAGAACCGCCACGGTGCGAATGCTCTGCGGCGCGTCTTTCGGCAGCTCCATCTTCGAGACGCGCCCGCGGTCGTCCACGGTCGCCAGCCCGCGGCGCGTCGCGACGACGACGTCGCCGCTGGGAAGCGCCGCGACGTCGGTGACGCGCGCGTCTGGAAGGCCGTCGGCGACCTGGAACGTACGCGCGGAGCCGTCCCGAGCGAGACGCACGAGGCCCGACTCCCAGCCCGCGATCCAGAGGGATCCGTCGCGGCTCTCGGCCATTCCGAAGAGCCCCGCTTCGGTCGGAACGCCGTCCTCGTCGGCATAGGTGAGGAACGCCGACGGGGCGCGCTTGGTGAGGCCGGAGTCGGTACCGAACCAGAGCACGCCCTCGCGATCCTCGAAGATCGCATGGACGCGAGGGCTCGCGAGTCCTTCGCGGAGACCAAACGGCTCGAACACGTCGCCACGCAGGCGGTACGCGCCGCGGTCCACCGTGCCGACCCAGGCCACGCCCGAGGCTTCGGACTCGGTCGCGAGACACGTGACCCGGCGTCCGGGGACGGCGTCGTCTCCGACCCGCTGGAATTGCAAATTCAGATTCTTTAGCGCGCCGGAGGCGTTCCCCGGCCCGGAGGGCTGGACAGGTTCCAGCGCGCCGGAGGCGTTCCCCGGCCCGGAGGGCTGAAAATTCTGCCTGCCGGCGAACAGTCCCTCGTCCACGATCGAGACGAGGAGCGTGCCGTCGGCCCGCGGCAGCAGAGCGCCCACCGCGCCTTCCGGCAGCCCCCTGACGCGCACCACCTTCCGGGGCCCGCCCCGCGCGACGAATCCGAGTCCCCGGCTCGTTCCCACGAAGAGCCCCTGAGGTCCCTCGGCGAGGCTCTGAACCTGCGCCCCGAGAAGTGAGGCGTCACTCTCGAGCGTCACCGGCGCGCCACCCGAGGCCTCGAGCACCACGAGCCCGGCGTAGGTTCCGAGATAGACCTCGTCCCTGGCTCCGAGGGCGATGGCCGTGACCAGGGCGTGACCCGGATCCTTCGGCAGGGGAAGGAGCTCCCAGGCGCGCCCCGTGTAGCGCGCCGCGCCTCCGTTGCTCGCGGCGTAGACGAATCCCTTGGAATCGACGGCGAGGCCGTAAACGGAGCTGCCCGAAAGGCCGCTCTCGGCGTCGAACGTCTCCCAGCGGCGCCCGTCGTACCGAGCCACCCCGCCGGCCTGAGTCCCCACCCAGAGGAAGCCGCTGGGATCCTGCGCGACCGCCGTGACCTGAGCCTGAGGAAGCCCGTCGGCGGGGCGGTACGAGCGCACCGCGAGCCGGGCGGCGTTCCCGTGAAATGCGGGAAGCAGGAGAGAGACGGCGACGAGAAGCGCGGCGCGCTTCGGGAGGCCGGCCGTGCTCAGCCCCGGGGCCTCGGCCCGCGCTTCGTGGTGAGGAGCTCGCGCAGCACGATGGCGAAGCGCTCGGCCGATGCGGCTCCGTCCGCGGTGACGAGATCCCCGTCCATCGAGATCGGCTTCTTCTCGTACTGCGCGCCGCCGTCCTTGAGCTCCTTCAGCATGTCGGGGGACATGAAGATCGTCGCTCTCTTGCCCTTGAGGAGACCGCCGCGGGCCAGAACCGCGACGCCCTGCGAGAGCGCACCGATGGGCTTGCGGTCGCGCTCGATCATGCGGAGCGTCTTGTGCACGATGCCGTTGTCCACGAGGGAGATCGTCCCGAGACCGCCGATGACGACCGCGCCGAGGAGCTCCGTGGTCCTCGGCTCCGTGATCGAGACGACCTGGATCGTCACCCCCCCGGCCGACGTCACGTCGCCTTCGGAGGAAGACGCGTAGACCAGCGCCGCGCCCGCGGCCTCGAGGGTCGTCTTCACGGGAGCCAGCTCGTCGTCGTTGAATCCCGTCGCGGGGAGGATCACGAGAACCTTGGTGCCTTCGAGCGCTTTGAGCATGGCGTTCTCTCCTCGCCTCAGCCCGGCTGGGCCTCGGCCGACAAGGGGTGAATCGCGACGGACGAACCCACCCAGGTGAAGTCCTTGTTGAAGTCCACCCCGAGCATCTTCCCCCGCGAGAGCCGGCAGAGGTTGAGGCCCAGAGTCGGCCGGGCCTCGCCGTCGGGCCGGAGGACCGTACTCCGGATCCCGACCC
>CAZXSG010000867.1:0-2699 GCA_964643185.1 uncultured Holophagales bacterium | reverse complement strand
CGGTGAACGCGGCCATACCGGACCGGCGTTATCACGTGACGAAAGGCAGCCTTCTGGATGAGGGGAATAGCTATTCCAGAGAGTTCGAGCTCTACGTGAACGAGCTCGGTCGCGCGATCTCGGGGGACCCGCGCTTCTACTTCAAACGCGGAACGCGGAGCGTGCCCAGCTCGATCCTGCATCTCGCACGTCCCTTCTCCCTCCGCCGTGTCTACGACCTGCTGCCGCGATTCACGGCCAAGGTGGTGCACACCGACATCCGTGTGGTCGAGACGACGCGCTCGACGGCCGTCATCGAGTGGCGAAGCGCCACCCAGCTCGCCGACATTCCGGTCGCTCTTCGTTCGGTGTGGCTCGAAATGTCACGCCAGGCGTTTCAGGGCGCGTACGCCGTCATCCCGTCGCTCCTCCATCCGGGGCTCGGGAACGCTCAGATTCAAGAGAGCCTTTGTCAGGTCAACGGTGCGGCGTGCTGCCGGTGGGAGCTGTCGTGGCGAAACCCCGAGCCTCGCCTCGGAATGCAGCTCTGGGGCGGGCTCGTCGCCACGCTGCTGTGGCTCACCTATGCGTTTCTCGGGCTTCCCGGTCACCAGATCGTCGCCACGCTCGCCCTCCTCCCCCTCGTCGCGGGCTACACCTCGTTCCGCCTGGCGAGCCTTTCCTACCAGCGGGAGCGCCAGGAAGCGAATCTTCTCGAGCAGCGCGACAAAGCCGACGAGCAGTACGACCACCTCCAATCGGCGTCCCAGAGGCTGCAGCTCGCCAACGTCGACCTGACGAGGTCCGTCTCGGAGCTCACCGCGCTGCGTGAGGTGTCGTCCGTCCTGAGCTCGACGCTCGACCTCGAGGAGCTGCTCGGGCACAGCCTGACGGCCATCACACGTCACCTCGGCTTCGACCGGGCCATGGTGATGCTCGTCGACGACGAACGCGCGGTTCTCCTGGGGGCGCATCTCTTTGATGGAGGAACCGAGCGTGAGATCGGAAGGTTCGAGGTGCCGCTCGCCGATACGGGCTCGCCTCTGGTCCTCGTGCTCCGGGGGACGGAACCCCTCCTCGTCGAGGATGCGAATCCTGGCGAGCCGCCCTACGCGAGCGCGTTTCTGGGGACGCCGCTCGTGGCGAAGGGAAGGGCCGTGGGGATCCTGGTGGTGGACAACGGCGCGAGCGGCCGCGCCATCGCCGGAGAGTCGAAGGACCTTCTGTTCACGGTGGGAAACGAGCTCGCCGTCGCCGTGGAGAACGCCCTTCTCTACCGGCAGATCGAGGCGCACACGCGAACCCTGGAGGAGCGTGTGGCCGCGCGGACGGCCGAGCTGGGGCTGGCCAAGCTCGAAGCGGACGACGCGCGCGCCGTGGCAGAGGAGGCCAGCAAGGCGAAGAGCTCGTTCCTCGCGAACATGAGCCACGAGCTGCGGACACCCTTGAACGCGATCATCGGCTACAGCGAGATGCTTCAGGACGAGGCCGTGGAGCTCGGATACGGCTCGCTCCGCCCCGACCTCGAGAAAATCCGCTCGTCCGGACGACACCTCCTCGGGCTGATCAACGACATCCTCGATCTGTCGAAGATCGAAGCCGGCAAGATGGAGCTCTTCCTCGAGGTGCGCGGAATCGAGAGTCCGGTCGCGGACGTCGTGCAGACGATCGGGCCGCTCGTTTCGAAGAAGGCGAATCGATTGGACGTCTCCGTGGCTCCGGATGCGGGCACGCTGAACGCGGACCAGACGAAGGTGCGGCAGATTCTCTTCAACCTGCTGAGCAACGCGAGCAAGTTCACCGAGAACGGCGTGGTGAAGCTGGAGGTCGAAAGAGACGCGGGCGCCGTGGTCTTCCGCGTGACCGATAGCGGAATCGGCATGACACCGGAGCAGATGTCACGGCTCTTCCAGGCGTTCGCCCAGGCCGATGCGTCCACGACCAGCCGGTACGGCGGCACCGGTCTCGGCCTCGCACTCTCGCGGCGCTTCGCCACGATGATGGGGGGCACCATCGAGGTGGAGAGCGCCCTCGGGGCCGGTTCCACGTTCACGGTGCGGCTTCCCACCGACGTCGCGCTCGCGCTCGCGCCGCCGGTGCGGCAGCCGAGACCTCCTGGCAAAGGCGGAATCCTCGTGATCGACGACGACCCGCCGGCGCGGGAGATGATGGAACGCCTTCTCACGCGCGAAGGCTTCCGGGTCACGCTGGCCTCCGGGGCCGACGAGGGCCTCGCGCTCGCGCGCCAGGAACGCCCGGACGTCATCACGCTCGACGTGAGGATGCCGGGGCGCGACGGCTGGGCCGCTCTGGCCGCGCTCAAGGCCGATCCCGACCTCCGGAGCATCCCCGTCGTCATGGTGAGCGTCGAGGACGAGAAGGCGCTCGGCTATTCGCTCGGCGCTACCGACTACGTGACGAAGCCCGTGGACCGCGAGCACCTGGCTGCCGTCCTTCGCAGGCATCATCGTGCGGAGACGGGGCCGGTACTCGTGGTGGAGGACGACGCTGCCGCACGCCAGTCCATGAGGCGCGTTCTCGAGCTGGAAGGGTGTCGCGTCGTCGAAGCGTTGAACGGCCGCGAGGGGCTCGAGATGCTGGAGGCGGAAGGGCCCTCTCTCGTTCTTCTCGATCTGATGATGCCGGAGATGGACGGCTTCGAGTTCTCCGACGCCGTGAGGCGTCACCCGCAGTGGTGCTCGATTCCGATCGTGATCGTC
>CAZXSG010000866.1:0-2704 GCA_964643185.1 uncultured Holophagales bacterium | reverse complement strand
CCCGGGGGCCGAGGGCTGGAGGGCCTCCGCGAGGAGCTCGAGGTTGAGGCCCATGGCGTTCAGGGGATTGCGGAGCTCGTGCCCGAGCCCCGCAGCCACCTCGCCCAGCTCGGCGCGCCGCTCGGCCTCGACGCGGGCCTCCTCGGTGGCGCGGTTCCTCTTCACGAGGAGGAGCACCGCCCAGGACGCGGCCCCGATGCCGAGGAGCGAGACGACGGCCGCGGCGAACGTGCGTACGTAGAGCTCCTTGCGGAGCTTCTCGACGCGGGCCGAGAGCTCCTTCCGCGAAAGCCCGACCCGGAGGACACCGAAGTTCGCGATGGGAACCTCGATGTTGAAGGGGTCGGTGATCGCGACCTCGCCGCCCGAGGACCTCTCGTTGGGCAGGATCGACGGGCCCGGCGGGCCGAACCCGCCCTCGGGTCCGGGCACCTCGGGCCGCTCGTTCTGCGTGACGGCGCCCTTGTACGTGTAGACGACCTTCTTGTCCTTGTCGAGGACGGCCACCTCGGTGAGGATCTGCCGCCCTTCGACGAGGCTCCCCACGAAGTTCTCGATCTCGGTCTGCTTGAAGCGCAGCGTGTAGAGGTTGCCCGACGTCCGCTCGTTGAGACCCTTGGCGAGCTGCTCGGCGTCGCGGCGCGAGTCCAGGAGCGCGTTCTCGTAGACGCTCCTCGAGAGCGTGCGGAAGAGGAGATGCCCGAACAAGAGCACCGAGCCCGCGGTGAGGAGGCACAGCACGACGAGCACCGTCGTGAGCCTTCGCCGGAACGCGCGGGATTCGAGGTCCGCCACGCACGGAGTGTAGGGTGGAGCCCGGGCACCGGCTATCCTCCGGCCCGTCGATGGCAGCGCCTCAAAAATCCAGCTCCCGCAGAGAGATCGCCTTTCTGGGAAAGTTCCTTCTCCTGCTCACCGTCTTCTTTCTCGCCGTCGCGCCGAAGCCGATGGACGAGGCTTTCGTGAAGCCGTTCACGAACCTCGTGGCGAAGGCGGGCGGCGCGGTCTGCTCGGTGCTCGGCGAGAACACCTCGATGACGGGCACGATCATCCGGTCCCCGCGCTTCGCGGTGGACATCAAGAACGGCTGCAACGGGCTCGAGACGATGTTCATCTTCGCGGCGGGCGTGCTCGCGTTCCCCTCGCCCTGGAAGCCCAAGCTCATCGGCCTCCTGGTCGGCATGGCCGCGATCCAGCTCGTGAACCTGGTGCGCATCGTGGCGCTCTTCTTCACCGGGGTCTTCTTTCCCGAGTTCTTCGAGCAGTCCCACACCGTGGTGTGGCAGGCCATCGTGGTGCTGGCGGGCGTGCTCTTCTTCCTTTTGTGGGCGAGCCGTTTCGCGCGTCCGAGGCCCGCGTCCGCCGAGCAGGCCGCGTAAGCGTGCTCTCGGATCTCCCCCCCGATCTCCGGAGCTTCCTGCGCCGGCTGCCCCTCGGAGCCGCGGCCGCGCTGGCGCTCTGGTTCGCGGTGCTCGGGAGTGTCTGGGCTCCGGCGCTCACGTTCGCGACCGAGAAGGCGATCCGCGCGATCGAGAGCCCGAGGGTGACGATGCTCTCGTGGGAACGGGACGAGGCCGCCGTGGCGATCCAGCGCTCGGACTTCTCGACCCAGAGCGACGTCCCGGGCTACCGCAACCTCGACGCGATCTCGGGCAACGCCGTGCTGCTCCTCGCCCTCGTGTTCGCGACGCCGGGCCTCTCGCGGGGCTCCACGCTCTTCCGTTCGGGCCTCGCGCTCTTCGCGCTCTTCCTCTCCCACGTGGTGCATTTCCTGGTGGCGATCGAGATGATCTACGCGACCCAGCTCGGGGAGTGGAGCGTCGTGGCCTACGCGCCCTGGAAGCGCGAGGTCCTGGGAGCCACCCGCTATTTCTTCGACCTCGTGCTCCGCTACGCGATCCCCGTGGTGGTCTATGTGCTCTTCGTGTTCATCCCTCGGCGCCGTGAGCTGGAAGACGAAGCCGAAGCAAGAGCGGCGGCCGGAGAGCCACGGGCTCCCGGCCGCCGCCGCAAAAGGAAATAGGGTCGAGAAACCCGCAGGTTCAAAAAGCCGCGAGGGCCTCGGCTTCGTCGCTGTACACGTCGAACACCGTGATCAGCTGGGTCACGGTGAGAACGTCGTTGATCTTCGCCGTGAGCTTCATGAGCTTCATCTTGGCGCCCTTGTGCGTCGCCGTCGTGAAACAGCCCACCAGCTCACCCACACCCGAGGAGTCGATCGTCGTGACCCCGCTCATGTCCACGATGATCTTCTTGCAGCCCGCGTCGAGCACCTCGTGAATGGCATGACGCATCTGGACGTCACCCGCCCCGATGGTGATCTTGCCCTTGAGCTCCACGATCTTGACGTCTCCGGCGTCCCTCACGCTCACGTTCACCTTGGCCATCGATTCAGTCTCCTTTCTTCGCCGATTTCAGATTCTTGGTCATCGAAAGAACCGTGCCGCCCGACTCTCCCCGAATGAAAGCGACCCGGTCCATGAAGGTCTTCATGTAGAAGATGCCGCGCCCGGAGGTGCGCATCTGGTTCTCCGTGGCGAGCGGGTCCGCGACCCTTAGCGGGTCGAAGCCCTCCCCCTCGTCGCCCACGTCGATCGTGAGGTCGTCGCCTTCGCACGTGAACTTCAGAAGGACGCGCTTGTCCGTGTCCTGCCGGTTGCCGTGCTTGATGGCGTTGGCAACGGCTTCCCGAAGGGCCATGCCG
>CAZXSG010000865.1:0-2713 GCA_964643185.1 uncultured Holophagales bacterium | reverse complement strand
GCCAGAGATTCCTGCGGCCAGTTGGCGAGGACCGACTCGATCGTCTCGGCGGTTCCCCGCGGCAGGTAGCCGGACCGCAGCGCCTCTGGCTTGGCTTCAAGGTAGAGGATCGCGAAGTACCCGCGGAGCTGGTCGAGTTCGCGCGCGGACCCGCGCTGCGCTTCGGTTTCGTAGGGCGTGGGCCTCGCGTCGCGGCTCTGTTCGATCTGCTGCGCGAGCTGGTCGATGGCGTTCATGGATTCCCTCCGGAGGATTCCGGCCGCGCGCGATGCGTGGACGGAAGGCCGGAGAGAACGCGGAAGGTGCAGCCACTCACCCAAGCACGAAATCCGGGACTCGTCTAGGCCCCGGCTGTGGACAAAGGCTCGCGGTTATCCGAGGAGAGCCTTGACCTGCGCATTCCAGGCGAGCTTCGCCGACGCCGGAACGTCAGGGCCGCTCAGCGCCTTCAAGAGGTGTTGGACAAAGAGGGCGCGGCACTTCGGGCCGATCGTTCCGAGGCAGTTCATCAGCCACGGCTTCACCTGGAGGAAGTTGATCTCGTGCCCCTGCGCGAAGTATTGGCGCGTCGCGGCGAGCGCCTCTTCATCCGGCATCGCGGCCGTCGAGAAGAACAAGTAGTCCTCGATGCCGTGCGGAGAGATCTTCGTGTTGAAGGTCGAGACCACGCGCGAGCGGTCGATCGGCCGCTCGGTGACTTCAACGGCCAGAACCACGGCTCCCTCTCGGCTCACCGTGATGTCGCCCCCGACGCCCGAGGCGCTGTCGGCGACGTTGATCCCCTGAAAGTCGATCGTCCAGTCGCGCTCGAAGCAATCCCTTAGCGTGTTGAACATCGCCAGCGCGAGCAAGACCGGAAGCAGCCCACCGCTCGGGGTAGCGAGCAGCCCGTCGATCAGCAGGCCGAGCTGCTCTAAGCTGAGGCGGCGTACTTGTGCGAGGGCGATGTTTGCTGCGTTCCGCAGCTCCAAGAAACGGTAAAGCAGCGAGCGCAAGACGGCGCACGCCAGCGCTTCGTCACCGGCGCGGAGCGCATCCACCACGACCAGAAACGCCGCGTAGCCCTCTTTGTCCCGCAGGCCCTCCCCTGTCTCTGGTACGAAGCGGATGTTCCGGCGAAACGCCGAGAGGAACGGCCCCTTCGAGCACGGGATCGTCTGTTCCTGGAGAAACGGGTTCACGACGCGCTCATCGAGCGTGCGGCCGTTGTAGGCGTCGTCCCCCTGATTGACGTATGGGAGCTGGAGGTTGCGGGTCTGATCGACCAGGCGCACAAGCGCACAACCGACCGCGACTTCGCGGTAGGCCTGAGTTCTTGAGACGAAGAGCGCGCTCAGCGCGACGCTGAGGTCCGCTCCGATCGGCGGGATCCGCGGTGCGGCGAAATCCGCTTCGGCCAGCTCGAACGTCTCAGCAAGGAGTTGTTTGGCGCGGTCGTAGTCAAACGCCGGCGGGCGCGGCGGCCTCGGGGTACCCGGCATGCGTCAGTAGTTCATCCAACAGGACTCTTGGCGCATCTTCTTGATCGAGTGGCACTGCTTCTTGGGCGCATCGAAGCGCCGCCAGCCCTTGAAGAGCTTGTCCATGAGGTCGCAGCGGTATCCCGAGATTGCGGCCTTTCCACGAACCTTGTTCAGCACGGCAGCCAGGTCGCGGTGAGCGTCTTCGTCCATCTCGAACCCGTAGGCCTTCGAGTCCCCCCTCGTTTCGTGCAGATACGGAGGATCGCAGTAGAAGAGCGTCCCCGGGCTGTCGTAGAGGCGAATGACATCCGCCGCCGGCCGGTTCTCGATCTGAACCCGAAGAAACCGCTCAGCAACGCCCTGCGAAGCCTCTACGCACCCCAACCACCGAGAAACCACGCCGGACATGCCCGCGCGGCTCGTGTCCTTGCCGTTGGCCCAGCGACCAAGCGTCGCCGTCTGTGCAAGGCCCGGGCGCGTCTGGCGGGCTCGGATGTAAAAGCGCCGCGCCCGCTCTAGCTCCGACAGTCGCCCGCTGCTGCCGTTGACCGCCTTGTAGAACTCCTCGCGCGAGAACGGCGTGAGGCCGATCGCGCGGTTGAGCTCCTTGGAACGATCGCGGAGCACGCGGAAAAAGTTGACGACTTCGCCGTCGATGTCGTTATACGTCTCGACCGGCGCCGCGTCGCGGTTCAACAGCACCGCCGCGGAGCCGGCAAATGGCTCGCAGTAGTGGTGCGCCTTCGGCAGCAGCGGAAGCAGCCACTCAAGGTGGCTGAACTTGCCCCCGTACCAACCGAATGCGATACGCCGACGCCGCGGCGAACGGACCAAGACCAGCGGCGAATCTTCAACCACCGCCTGATCCAAACAGATCGGGGAAAGCCCCCTCGCCCCCTTCGTGGGTGGCGCGGCCACAACGGACTCGCGGCGCAACGGCTTAGCCATCGTGACCTCCTGCTTGAGAGTGACTCCAGACACCATGCCGGCAGGATAGCAAGCCACACGAATCCGTAAAGAGCGGCTCGAAGTGCGTGAGTTGTTTCTGTGGCGGTCCGAGGCCTCGTCCCTCCATGCGGAGCGGCTTCGGTCAGAGAAGAATCCTCGCGGCGCGACCGGGCGCTCGCGCCCGCGGCCGTAACGGACGTGAGCGACGCTCGCGCGTCGCCGCAGTCGCGCCGCAGCAATCCCCTGCTCGAGGATTCCTTCGGCATCGTCAGCACGAACATCGCCAGGCCGTCCGAACGAGG
>CAZXSG010000864.1:0-2718 GCA_964643185.1 uncultured Holophagales bacterium | reverse complement strand
GAGGCGTGTACGAGACGGGCAAGGGCAACCCGCTCTCGCCGGGCGTCAGCACCGGGAAGGGCAGGCCGAGCCGAGAGCGAACGGGCTCGCCCGCGGGGATCTCGTGGACGGCGGTGCTCGGCGTCGTGCGGAGCGGGGGAACGGGAGTCGACGTGAGGAGGCCCCGCACGGCCTTCTCGCTGGCGGCGTCGATCTCCGAGACGCTCGCGGGCGTCGCCCGGAAGCGTTCCTTCGCGTGGGCGAACGGCGACAGGCCGAGGAGGCCGATGCAGATCAGCCCGGGACCCACGCGTGTCCTCACGATGCGCGAGATTTTAGTGCGACGAGGAGAGGGGCAGCGTGAACTTGAAGGTCGCGCCCGCGGGCGAGCTCTCGGCTCGAGGAGCGGCGCGGCTGACCTTGCTCCCGGAGCACGGCTGGTCGTCCGCGAGGCGCGGCTTCATGCCGAACGCGAGGAACGCGCGCGCCTCACACCTCTCCGTCGTCTTCGGGCGGCCACGTCGCGACGAGCGTGATCGGGTTGACCATCCCCATGTACGGGTAGTGCCGTGTCCCGGCAAAGATGCACTCGAACCCCATCGCGGCCGCCCACGGGTCGACGATGATGACGCCGCCCTCGTGGATCCAGCCCTCGGCCACGGTGCCGTCGTCATCGCCCCCTTGGCGGTTCACGAGAACGTAGACGTGGTTCTTGAAAGACACGATCTCGACGCGAGGTCCGTCGGTCAGCCCCGTGGTCAGGAGATGCGCGGCCGCCTTGGCGAACGTCACGCAGACCCCGGCCTGGTCCCCGGCGACGCGCGCGTACGTCATCTCGTAGTTCTTCGCCTTCCACTCCCCGCGGCTGATGTGCGAGTCGAACGGGGTCGTAGCGCCCCGGCGCGTCCCCTGGATGGATTGGTAGCGGGCCCTGACCTCGGTGCGCTTCGCCGGATTGATGCAGCCCGCGAAGCCCGTCTTGTAGTCCACGACTCCGCCGGTGATCGTGGTGTTCATGAAGGCGTCCGCGCAGGCATACGTCTTGAACGTATCGAGCTCCGCCTTCACCCGATTCACGAAGGCCACCGCCCCCACGGGCTCCGTGGTTCCCGGCGTCACGAGCGTGAGGTTCAGCGTCCTCGCCTTCGTCCGGATCTCGCCGAGAAGCTCCTCGTATCGCGAGTTGCGGGCCGCCCATTCCTTCGGCTCCTTGATCCTCCAGCGGTGACACCTCTTGAAGAGATACTGGAGCTTGACCCCGTCGGTGGGGTTGTCCTGCACCTTCACGAGCGCCTTCAGCAGCCGCTTGAGCCGGCTCGTCTTGTAGTGCATGCCCGTCCGCGTCACGGAGGTGCTGAAATCGGTATTGCCACGGTCCAATAGAGCCATGTGCGGTCCTCCTTCGAGCGATGGATGGACCGCGATTATGACCGCCGTCCCGGTGAACCCGCCTTGACAAATCAAATTTGGTTGATATGTTGTGCGTGTGAGCGTTGCCCTCCCCGCCCTCCGCGGCGCCGCCCCGAAAGACGTGACCCGGCTGGCCACCGTGTTCCACGCGCTTTCGGACGTCACGCGGATCCGGATCGTGGAGATGCTGCTCACGGGCGAACAGTGTGTCTGCGACCTCACCGAAACTCTCGATGCCGCGCAGTCCCGTCTCTCCTTCCACATGAAGGTGCTCAAGGAGGCGGGGCTCATCACGGATCGCCGGGAGGGCCGGTGGGTCTTCTACATGCTCAACGCGCAGCTCCTTACGGAGCTGGAGTCTTTCTTTGCCGTGGTTCGGGCCCGGGCCGCGGAGGTGACCTCGTGCTGCAAACCTTGATCATCCGTACACAACACATCAAGATTTTTTGATGGAGATGCCATGACGACTCCCGCATCGACCGAAACCAGCCTCAAGGACACCGTGAAGGCCCGCTACGGCGAGGCCGCCAAGCGCGCCGTGAACGAGGGCAGCACGTCGTGCTGCGCGCCGTCGTGCTGCGGCGACACGTCCGCCAAGGATCCAATCACCTCGAACCTGTACTCCGCGGCCGAGTCCGCGGAGGTTCCCGCGCTCGCCATGAGCGCGTCCCTCGGCTGCGGCAACCCCACCGCGCTCGCGAGCCTCGCGGCTGGCGAGTTCGTCCTGGATCTCGGCTCCGGCGGCGGCATCGACGTGCTCCTCTCCGCCAAGCGCGTCGGCCCCACGGGCAAGGCCTACGGCCTCGACATGACCGACGAGATGCTGGCCGTCGCGCGGGAGAACCAGAAGCGTGCCGGCGCTTTGAACGTGGAGTTCCTCAAGGGCGAGATCGAGAGCATCCCGCTGCCCGACAACCACCTCGACGTCGTGATCTCGAACTGCGTGATCAACCTCTCGAGCGACAAGGACCGGGTGCTCCGTGAGGCCTTCCGCGTGCTCAAGCCGGGGGGCCGGTTCGCCGTGTCCGACATCGTCGTGCGCGGTGAGGTTCCGGCCGAGATCCGGAGGAGCGTGGAGCTTTGGATCGGCTGCGTGGCCGGTGCGCTCGACGAGGGCGTCTATCGCGAGAAGCTCGCGGCCGCCGGGTTCACCGGTATCGAGGTCGTGCCCACGCGCGTCTACAACGTGGCCGACGCGGCCGAGCTCCTCGCATCGGCTGGCATCGACGCCGAGCGGATCGCGCCGCTCGTCGACGGCAAGTTCATGAGCGCCTTCGTGCGGGCGACGAAACCTTCCTGACCCTTCTGCAGCCTGGAGGTGGGCCGCCG
>CAZXSG010000863.1:0-2721 GCA_964643185.1 uncultured Holophagales bacterium | reverse complement strand
CCTTGGCGAGGACCGGGACCGTCGTTGCCGCGGTCGCCGCTGCTGCGGTGGTTGCAGCGGCTCCCGCGATCAAGAGCTCACGGCGGCTCAGCTCGAATTCTCCGCGACGTTTCATGTCGTGCCCTCCCTGGGTGCCCGGCCGCATTGTCGCCCCGGTTATTCCCCCTTGAGGGACGCCATGTCGATGACGAAGCGGTATTTCACGTCGCCCTTCACCAGACGTTCATAGGCTTCGTTGACCTTCTGGATGGGCATGACCTCGACGTCGGACGTGATCCCGTGCTCGCCGCAGAAATCCAGCATCTCCTGGGTTTCCTTGATGCCGCCGATGATCGAGCCCGCGAGCTGCCTGCGACCGAAGAGGAGGCTGAAGGCGTCAACGGGCAGGGGATTCTCGGGTGCCCCAACCAGCGTCAGTCTCGCGTCTCTCTTCAGCAGGTTGAGATACGCGTTGAGGTCGTGCTGTGCGGAAACGGTGTCGAGAATGAAGTCGAAGCTACCGTAGTGCTTCTGCATCTCGGAGGCATTCGTCGAGATCACCACATCCTTCGCGCCCAGCCGCACCGCGTCCTGGGCCTTGCCGGCCGAGGTCGTGAACACCACCACGTCCGCGCCGAACGCGCTCGCGAGCTTCACGCCCATGTGGCCGAGCCCGCCGAGGCCGACGATGCCGACCTTCATTCCCTTGCCGGCGCCGAAGCGGCGGAGAGGGGAGTAGGTGGTGATGCCGGCACAGAGAAGAGGCGCTGCGCCGGCCGCGTCGAGGTTGCCGGGCACGCGCAGAGCGAAGGCCTCGTCCACGACGAGGCTCTCGGAGTAGCCGCCGTAGGTCACGCCGCCGAGATGCGCGTCCGGAGCGTTGTAGGTGAACGTCGCCATTCGTTCACAGAACTGCTCTTCGCCTTCCTTGCAGGCAGAGCAGCTCCGGCACGAGTCGACCATGCAGCCCACACCCGCGAGGTCGCCTTCCTTGAACCTGGTGACGGCACTGCCCGCCTTCACGACCCGTCCGATGATCTCGTGGCCCGGGACGCACGGGTAGACGGTCGGCATGGCGCGCTGCCACTCGTTCCGCACCTGGTGGAGGTCCGAGTGGCAGATCCCGCAGAACAGGACGTCGAGCTGCACGTCGTGCGGTCCGGGGCTCCGGCGGCGGATCGTCGCCGGAGCGAGGGGCGACGTCGCGCCCGACGCCGCATAGGCTCTGGCGTCGAACGCGTTCTCTGCGCCCGTTGATTTCGGCTGATTCGTTTCGGTCATTCTGGTTCCTCCCGACGCCGCCCAAGGTAGGCGTCGGGAGGTGCCAGGTCATTCGCAGAACGCGCCAATGTAGTTGCAGAACGCGCCACGGTGGTACGCTCGGCGGAGTGACCTGGAGAAGCTCAGTGGCGAGCGGCTGGCTTCGGACCGGCAGGGCGCAGGTTCGAATCCTGCCTCCAGGTCCCATTTCGCCATGATCAACGAGTCCGATTCGCCGCGTATCAACCTGCAGTATGTCCTCGCGCAGCTGTATCGAGCGCTGGGGGTGACGAGCGCGGCGAACGATGAACGGTCGAATCGCTGGCGGGGGGTCCTTGCCGGGCTCCTTGACGGCACGCTCCGTGTCGGCTCGAGAACTCCGGTTTCGGACACTCCCTCCTGGGTGACCCTGGAGGTCGTGCACGGAGGCTTCGCGACGGGGGGACTAGCTGCGGGCGGACCCCTGTTGCCACACGAGAAAGCGCTTTCGGCTTCGATCCGATCGGTCGGGATGAACCGTTCGGCATTGAATGTTCATTTCCTGGGGGACCCTGGTCGCGCCGAGCTGAACGCGATGCTAGAGAGCGGTTGCTACAGAGTTTCGGTTCCCGAGGAAGGCGCGCTTCTCGCGGCGGCCTGGTTGATGAAGCGAGCGGAGACCGCAAAGGCCGCGAACCTGATCGAGACGGTCATGCCGTTCTTCGACCGCCTCCGTTTCTACCCTTTGCCACATCCGCGCCCGGCTCGTACGGGCGACGCGATCTCGCTGCGATCCGCAGGAGACTGCGTCAGGGATCTCCGAAATGTCCGGCCTCAAAGGTCCGTCGCGAAGATGAACGAGGCGATCAACGTCTGGGCTCCACTCTACGACAGGGTCGTTGCCCTCTTCCTCGAGACCGTCGACGGCGACCCACCACGTCTGCAAACCACCTCGACCGGCGATTTGGCGCGGGGGGCGAACGGCCAGCCGATCGTTGTAGGTGGATGGCCCTGCCGTTTCTATCCGCAGGGCTTTCGGACTCGTGCCTCGACGCTGCTCAACGAACTCGCGAGCGCCCGCAAGGACCATCCGCTGTGCCGCAAGCCGGACAAGCCCAAAGAGAATCTCGCGAGGCTCAGGGAGAGCCTTGCGGCGTGCGCGAATGCTCCCGAAACGCTCTCCGGACGGGATGTGGGAATGATCCGCAGGATCCTGGCGTCGTATCACACGCGCCACGGCGCTCCGGCCCGCCTGAACGAGAAACGAAGCGCACAGCGTCGCAACGCGAGCCTTCCAACGCACGATTCCGTGGCCCGCCTTCTAGCCGGGGTGCTCGAGCAGCGACCGGAAGACGAGGGCGTTCCCGACCTCCTGGCTCTCGTGGCCGCCCAGTCCGAGGGTGCGTCCGTTCCACCTCGGCTCGTCGCCAAGGCGCTACGGTGTCTGGCGGCGCCCGTCGAGGTGCTCGTCGAGCGGGGTCTCGTCGGCTCCAGCGAGGTGCT
>CAZXSG010000862.1:0-2724 GCA_964643185.1 uncultured Holophagales bacterium | reverse complement strand
CGCCGGCCGCGTAGAGCGAGGCCAGCGCCCGGCGGGTCGCCGCGGCGCGCCGGAACGCGGGCACGAGCACGGCGGGCCCCACCGGGCGGCCCGTCCGCCGTCCGTCTCGCGGCCGTCGAGCGCGGCCACCTCGGCCTCGACGATGAGCCTCCCGAGCTCGAGGAACGACGTCTTCGGCCTCCACCCGAGCTCGCGGAAAGCCCGGGAGGCGTCACCGCGGGTCTCGGTGATGTCGACGGGTCTCACGAAATGGGGATCGGTGACGACGAACTCTCTGTAGTCGAGCCCCACCACCGCGAACGCTTCGCGGCAGAAATCCTCGACGCTGTGGGTCTCCCCCGTCGCGAGCACGTAGTCGGACGGCTCCTTCGCCGCGACGATCGCGCGCATCCCCTCGACGACGTCTTTCGCGTAGCCCCAGTCGCGGCGCGAGGAGATCGTGCCGAGACGCAGCTCCTTCTCGAGCCCCCGCGAGATGCGGGCCGCGGCGCGGGCGATCTTGCGGGTCACGTAGTTCTCGCCGCGCCGCGGGCTCTCGTGGTTGAAGAGGATTCCCGAGCATGCGAAGAGCCCGTAGGCGCGGCGGTAGATGCGCACGAGATTCAACGCGTACACCTTGGCAGCGGCGTAGGGGTTCACCGGAGCCATGGGCGTGTTCTCGTTCTGCGGCGACTCCACGGGCTCGCCGAAAATCTCGCTCGTCGCCGCGAGGAAGAACCGGCAACCGGGGGATTGCTGCCGTACGGCCTCGAGGAGCCGGAGGGTGCCGAGGCCGGTGGAATCCGCGGTGTACTCTGGAAGCTCGAAGGAGATCTTCACGTGACTCTGCCCGGCCAGGTGGAATGCGACCTCCGGCCGCACGGTGCGAACCACGGCCTGAAGGCTGCTGGAGTCGGAGAGATCCGCGTAGTGGAGGCTGAGCCGGCCCTCGGCGCGCGCCGCCGCACAGACGGGGGCGGTATCCAGCCGGCTCCGCGAGAGAAGGCTCGACTGCCGCACGAGGCCGTGCACCTCGTCGCCCGCCCGGAGCAGCGCCTCGGTGAGGTAGGAGCCGTCCTGGCCGGTAATGCCGGAGATCAGAATTCTCGCCATCGTGCCCCTGTCGCGCCGCGATGATAGCCAAGCGATTCGACTTCTACGTCGACCTGGCGGCCCTCGCGGCCGACGGAAGCAACGGCGGAGCCGCTCCGGCAGCCCTCGAGCTGCTCCTCCGGCTCGCCGAGCAAGGCATCCATCTCCACCTCATGGTGAAGCCCGGAGCCGAATCTGCGGTCGCGCCGCTCGCGAGGCTGGGAGCCACCGTGCACCTCCTCGGGACCCGGGGCGGGATCAAGGAGCCGCGGCGGGCGCTTCGCACCCATCGCCGCCTTTCGCCGCCCCTGCTGCGGCGCCTCCTCGGCGACCGCGGCTCTCTCGTGAAGCGCGGTGCCGGCGTGCTCCTGAGTCCGCTCGGCAGCGCGGCGTTCCACGAGCCCGGGCTCCCCCACGTCGCGACCGTCCACGACTTTCAGGAGCTGGACTATCCCGGGTTCTTCACGACCGCCGAGC
Source organism: uncultured Holophagales bacterium (assembly GCA_964643185.1). Taxonomy (GTDB): domain Bacteria; phylum Acidobacteriota; class Thermoanaerobaculia; order UBA5066; family UBA5066; genus JAEUQS01. Next base: position 1,176 of record CAZXSG010000862.1, on the reverse strand, counting down.
TGGCCCGCCGCCGCGCGTTCCGGCAGGACCTTCGTCGCGCGGACCGGGTGGTCGTCTCCTCGGCGTTCACGCGGGAAATGGCCGTCTCACAGGTACGGATCGCCGAATCCCGCACGGTCGTCCTCCCGCCGCTGAGCCCGCGGGAACGAGCCCCGCTCGGCGACGCCGAGGTTCTCTCCCGGCTCTCACGGCTGGGCCTCGCGCGCGGTGGTTTCGCCGTCTACCCGGCGAACTTCTGGCCTCACAAGAACCATGCGCGGCTCCTCGAGGCCGTCAAGGCCTCTCCCCTCGCCGGCGACCCCGGTTTCGTGCTCGTGCTCTGCGGCGCGCTCGACGAAGGGCGCCGGGCGCTCGAGGTCGAGACCGCGAGGCTGGGCCTCGGGAGCACGGTGCGTGTCCTGGGCTTCCAGAGCAGCCTCGACGTGACGGCGCTCCTCCAGGGGGCCCGCCTGCTCCTCTTCCCCTCGCTCTACGAGGGCTTCGGGCTCCCCGTTCTCGAGGCCTTCCGGCTGGGCACCCCGGTCGCGTGCTCGCAGATCCCGGCGCTCGAAGAGCTGACGGGCCCGGCCGCTCAGCTCTTCGAGGCGAGCGAGGGCCGGTCGATCCAGTCCGCGCTCGAGAGGGTGTGGCTCGACGAGGACCTGCGGCGGGAGCTGTCCCGGCGCGGGTCCCGGCGGGCCGCGTCGTTCGACGACACCGAGACCGTCGCGGCCTGGATGGGGCTCCTCGGGGAGATCGCGCCCTTCAGTTGACGACTGCGGATTCCATGGCTTCCACCGTGAATGTCCGCCAGGCCGAACGCGTCCGGCTCACGGGATCCACGATGCGGAAGCGGAACGGGCTATACGTGCCGATGTCGTTCCAGAACGCCACCGGAAACGGCCCGAACGCGAGCGACGTGCCCTCGACGGGAAAGAGCCCCCGCGCCGAGAGGATCCCGGACCCTACGGAGTACTCGACCCAGAACGCCCCGGCTCCCCGCTCCGGCACGGCCCGCCAGGACAGCCGGATCGTCCCGCCGCTCTCGCGGAACGGGAGCTTCTCGCCGTCGCCCGGGGCCTCGACCTCGAGCGTTCCGGGGTAACCCGATATCGCCTTTTCGTCCGGTGGCACCTCGCCCCCGTGCTTCTTCAGGACGCCGAGGCGGGCCGAGAGCTGTTGCCTCTTCCAGACGGC
>CAZXSG010000861.1:0-2739 GCA_964643185.1 uncultured Holophagales bacterium | reverse complement strand
CGCATCCTCGCGGAGAACGAGATCAACATCGACGCGGTGTTCCAGACGCGCGGAGAGGACAAGGCCGCCCTGCCGTACGTCGTGACCCTCGAGCCTGTCGCGGGGGACGGACTCGCCCGGGCGCTCGACGCCCTCGCCGCGCTCCCCTTCCACCAGAAGCCGCCCGTCGCGTTCCCGCTCACGGACTGAGACGGTGAGGGAAGAGGAAGGCGAGGACGCCCGCTTCCACGGCTGGCTGCGTCCCGGGCCGCGTCCGCCGGGAGGCCTCGCGCCGGAACCGGGCGAGACGCTCGACTACCACTGCGGGTACTTCAAGATCTTCCAGGAGGTCAAGGGCCACCGCTACTCGACCGACGACCTCCTCACGGCGTTCTACGGCACGCTCTGGGCGCCCCGCGCGGAGCGGGTGCTGGACCTCGGCTCGGGCATCGGATCGGTGGCTCTCGCGGCCGCCTGGCGGTTGCCGAGCGCCACAATCGTCACCCTCGAGGCTCAGGAGCGGAGCGTGCGTCTCGCCCGGAAGACCGTTCTCTACAACGGCCTCGAAAACCGATATCGGATTCTCCACGGCGACCTGAGGGACGCGTCGCTCCTCACGGACGAGCCGGGCTTCGACCTCGTGCTGGGCTCGCCGCCGTACTTTCCGGCGGGCACGGCGATCCCGGCCGTGCACCCTCAGGCCGTGCCCGCCCGCATGGAGATGCGCGGCGACGTGCGCGACTACGCGAAGGCCGCCGCCCGCTCGCTCGCTCCGGGTGGCTTCTTCGCGTTCGTGTTCCCGGCGAGGGACGCGCGAGTCGAGGAGGGGTGCCGCGAAGCCGGCCTCACGCTCGTGCGGCGGCGGGACATCGTGTTCCGCGAGGACGAGCCGCCGGTGATCGCCCTCTTCGCGGCCGTGCTCACCTCGGATCTGCCGAAGGACTTCGACGGCAACCCCGAGCTGCCCGTGCGGGAGACGCCGCTCGTCATCCGCCGGAAGGATGGCCGCCGTTCCGCCGAGTACGCCGTCACGCTCCTGACGATGGGGTTTCCGCCCGGACCCCTCCTCGTCTGAGGCTTTCTGCTACCTTCGGGGGATGCTCAAAGGTAAGCGCTTCGCAATCGTCGGCTTCGGCACCATGGGCCGGGCCATCGCCACGGGTCTCCTCCGCTCCGGAAAAATCGAGGCCGGGCAGCTCCGCGCCACGGCGCGCACCCGGGCCACGGCCGAACGCATCTCCGAGGGCGTGGGTATCGTCTGCGGAACCGACAACGCGGCCGCCGTGAAGGACGCCGACGTCGTCCTTCTCTGCGTGAAGCCGAAGGACGTCGTCAAGGCGCTCGAGACGCTGAAGGCCAAGGGCGCGCTCGCGCACGCGCCCCTCGTCGTCTCCATCGCGGCCGGCGTCTCGACGCCGACGCTCGAGGCCGCGGCCGGAGCGACCGTTCCCGTGCTCCGCGCGATGCCGAACACGCCGTGTCACATCGGCAAGGGCATGACGGTCGTCTCCAAGGGCACGCACGCCGACGACGAGCACGTCGGGATCGCGCGGGAGATCTTCACGCCGCTCGGACGCTTCGTGGAGCTCGAGGAGAAGCACATGGACACCGTGACGGGCCTCTCGGCGAGCGGCCCGGCGTTCATCTACATCATCATCGAGGCGCTGGCCGACGGCGGCGTGATGCGCGGCCTCCCGCGCGGCATCGCGATCGAGCTGGCCGCCCAGATGACGATGGGCGCGGCCGAGATGATCCTGCAGACGGGCAAGCACCCGGCGGCACTGAAGGACGACGTCACGACGCCCGCGGGCTGCACCATCGCCGGCATCCTCGCGCTCGAGGACGGCAAGATCCGCTCGGTGCTCGCGCGCGGCGTGGAGACGGCGGCACGGGTCGCGGGAGAGCTCGGGAAATAGAACGCCGCGCGAAGAAGTGTCGCGACGCGCCTTTATCTTTCGCGCGTTGCGGCTCGCGCCGGGCGCGTTGGTTTTTCGCGCCGAGTGTCACCTCTCCACGAAAGGAGTCGCACATGGCGCACCGCAACCCACTCGCTCTCGCCTCTCTCACCACTCTCGCGCTGGCAATGACAGTTCCGGCACTTCCGGCCCTGTCACAGTCCACGTCGTTCAACGTCAACGTGGTTCCCCAGAACCCCACTCCCGACGACGCCGTCGTCCTGAGGCTCTCCGGAACCTGGAGGGACGGCTGCACGCCGGGCACCGCGATCACACCGGCCGTGGCCCGCAGCGGCGGCACGGTCAACGTCACGCTCAACTACGCGACGCTCCAGGGCGCCTGCACCACGGCGCTCACGCCCTTCACCACCGACGTCGCGCTCGGGAAGCTGCCCGCGGGGACCTACGCGGCCGACGTGCTCCTCATCGAGAGCCTCATCCCGGCGCGTTCCCTCGGCACGGCCTCGTTCACGGTCGCGCCGAAGGCCTTCACCACACTGTACGTGTTCGGCGCGAACGCGCTGAAGAGGGGCAGCAGCGGCGAGCTGGGCTGCGATGGCTCCCTCAGCATCAAGAGCCGGCTCACGCTCTTCAACAACGCGTCCACGCCCTCCGTCGCCTCCCTGTCCGCGCTGTACGGCGAGACGGGCGAGGAAGTGATTCCCGGCCCGATCACGGCCTACAGTCTCGCAGCGCGGGGCGGCACCGTCGTCGACACCTCGATCGCCAACTCCGCGAGCCGCGTCTCGGTGTGGGCCTTCGAGGTCCCCGGCCGCGTGGCGCTGCGCAACACGCTCGAGCGCTT
>CAZXSG010000860.1:0-2743 GCA_964643185.1 uncultured Holophagales bacterium | reverse complement strand
CCCGTGAAGACGTTGGCCGCCGTCTCCATCCCGGCGTAGTCGGTCGCGATGCTCCGGGCCCGCCCGAACGCTCCGGCGAAACCGGCGTCGTCACCCGCGGCGCGCGCGGCCACCGCCTCGCGCACCGGCTCGAGCGCCTCGGGACAGAGCCTCTCCATCTCGGCGAGGAGAACGCCCACCTCGAAGATGAAGATTCCCGCGTTCCAGAGAAACGTTCCCGCGGCCACGTAGCGCTCGGCCGACGCGACGTCGGGCTTCTCCACGAATCGCGCGAGCCTTCGCGCGCCCGCTACCTCTTCGTCACCCATCTCGAGGTAGCCGTACCCCGTGTCCGGGCGCGTGGGCGGGATGCCCAGCGTCACGAAGCCCTTCGTGGCGCGCGCCGCGGCCACGCCGGTCTCGAGCGCCGCGACGAAGAGGTCCTCGTCCTTCACGGCCTGGTCCGAGGGGAGCACCATCAGCACCGCGTCCGGATCCTCCGCGGCCACGACGAGCGCGGCGAGCGCGAGGGCGGGGGCGGTGTTCCTGCGCATGGGCTCGAGAAGGAGCTGCCTGTCGGTGACGCCCGGAAAGTCCCGCCGCACCTGATCGGCGTGGGACGCTCGCGCCGAGAAGAACACGTTCTCGTCACCGGTGACGCGGGCCGCGCGGCGGGCCGCGTCCTGGAGAAGCGACGAGCCCTCCCTCGCGAGCGCGAGGAACGGCTTGGGGCGATCGTCGGTCGAGCGGGGCCAGAGGCGCGTTCCGCTCCCTCCGGCCAGGATCAGGGCGCGGGTGCCGCCAAGCGCGTGCGTCATCGTCGCGGGATTCTACGGACCGCTCCCGCCGTGCGGTTTCGCGAACAGCTCAGAGGACCTCGACCTCGGGCACGAGCTCGACGCCGAAGCGCTCTCGCACGGCGGCCTGCATCGCGGCCATGAGCGCGCGGACGTCGGCGGCCGTGGCGCCTCCCAGGTTCACGATCACGTTCGCGTGCACCTCGGAGATCTGCGCTCCGCCCACCTGACGGCCCTTGAGGCCGCAGGCTTCCAGGAGCTTTCCCGCGTACTGCCCCTCGGGGTTCTTGAAGATCGAGCCCGCGTTGGGCTTCTTGGGCAGCGCGTTCCGGCGCTTCTCCGAAACCTCGCGGAAGCGGGCGTCGACTTCCTCCTTCGGCCTCGCCTCGAGCTCGAGGACGCCGGCCGTCACGATGTCCGTCCGCTCCATGAGCTCGGTCCATCGGTACCCCCAGCGAATGCTCTTCGCGTCAACGCGGCTCACGTCGCCTGTTCGCGAGACGAGCTCGATCTCACGGAGGACGTCGAAGATCTCGCCGCCGTACGCCCCGGCGTTGATGCGGATCGCGCCGCCCACGGACGAGGGAATGCCCGAGAGGTTCTCGAGGCCCCTGAGGCCCGCGTTCTTCGTGAGTACCGCGAGGGACATGAGCGACGCGCCGCCCCCCGCGTCCACCCTGTTCCCGTCGATGACGATCTTCGAGAAGTCGCCCGTGAGGACGAACGCGATCCCGGGAAACCCCGCGTCGGGCACGAGGATGTTGGATCCCTTGCCGAGGGGCAGCACCGGGAGCCCGCGTTCCGAAGCGAACCGCAGCAGCGCCGCGAGCGCAGCCGTGCTCTCGACCTCCGCGAAGACCCTCGCCGGTCCGCCGATGCGCAGCGTCGTGCGGCCCTCGAGCGGGAGGTTCTCGCGCAGCACGACGCGCTCGCCCGCGAGCGGGGTCAGATCGAGCGTCACCTCATCCCCCACAGAACGGCCCCGAGGAGGAGTCCCACGATCGCGCCACCGAGGAGATCGTCGGCCATCACGCCGAGGCCGCCGGGCAGGGCCTCCGCGCGCCCCACGGGACCCGGCTTCCACACGTCGATCAACCGGAACAGGAAGAACGCCGCGAAGGCCCAGGCCAGAAACCGCACGGAGAGCCAGGGTCCGGGCACGAGCAGCACGACGGGGAGATACGCCAGCGCCTGCCCGGCCACCTCGTCGATCACGATCTCCCCGGGATCGCCGATCCCGCGGGACTTCACCAACCGGTCGGAAGCCCAGATGCCCAGCACCGCGGTGAGGACCGTGAACGAGAAGAACGCCGGAACCCCGCCCGCGAGCCAGACCAGATGCGCGGCCAGAAGCCCCGCGGCGCTCCCCGCGGTGCCCGACGCGAACGGAAAGAACCCCGTTCCGAAGAACGTCGCGACGAGGAGCGCGAGCGGCTCGTCGCGCCAGACTTCCGCCCACGTACGCCGAGCTTGCGCCCCGCGGATTTTCACCATATAGTTCGCATTGTCCTTCCTGCGGGCGTGGCGCCCCTTCCCTTTTCCCGTGTTCCGGTCATACAGAAACGACACAGACACGAGAGCGTCGAAAAGCCATGCGAAACGGTGGTTTGGCGGCGTGAGCCACATCCACCCTTCGGCACCGCGCAGACAGAACTAACATCCGCCCTCTTTTTGGGGTTTTTTGGGAAAGCGAGGACCCTTACATGGTCGAAATCACACGCGATGTCCCCAGCAAGGAAAAGCTCAAGGCTCTCGAGCAGGCCGTCCAGCAGATCGACCGCCAGTTCGGCAAGGGCGCGCTCGTGCGGCTCGGGGACAAGCCCGTCGAGCAGATGCAGTTCATCTCCACCGGCTCGATCGCCGTCGACGCGGCGCTGGGCATCGGCGGCGTCCCCCGCGGACGCGTCATGGAGATCTTCGGACCCGAGTCGTCGGGCAAGACGACCCTCACGCTCCACATCATCGCG
>CAZXSG010000859.1:864-2743 GCA_964643185.1 uncultured Holophagales bacterium | reverse complement strand
CATCCTTGCGGTCGAGCACGCCGGAGGCATCGAAGTCGGGCACCTCGCCGGCGATACGGCTGGCCAGGTCGGAGGCGTCGAAGAGCGTGATGGGTCCGATGCCCGAGCGCCCGGCGACGAGACCCTCCCAGGTCTCCGCCAGATTCCTCCCGATGGAGGTCACGGCCCCGAGGCCCGTCACAACGGCGCGCCTTTCGCTCACGGCGGCGGATGGTACGACGTATGGGGTTCGGGAATCCGGCGGAAGGAAGAAGGCCGTGCGTTAGGCTCCGGAAATGTCGTCACGCGTCGATTGGAATCGCTATTTCATGAACATCGCCGTGGAGGTCGCGACGCGCTCCACGTGCCCCAGGAAGCACGTCGGGGCCGTGATCGTGCGGGACAGGCACATCCTGGCAACGGGCTACAACGGCTCCCTGCCCGGGCTGCCGCACTGCGAGGACGACGGCTGCCTCATGGAGGACGGCCACTGCGTGGCCACGGTGCACGCCGAGGCGAATGCGATCTTGCAGGCGGCGCGAAACGGCGTCCGCATCGAGGGCGGCGAGATCTACACCACGGCCTCGCCCTGCTGGCCCTGCTTCAAGCTCATCGCCAACGCCGGCCTCTCGGCGATCTACTTCGGTGAGTTCTACCGCGAGCTGCGCATCACCGATTACGCCGAGCGGGCGCGCATCCGGCTCGTGGATCTGGGTGGCCTGAAGTAGCTCAAACCTCCGCGAGGGTCGCTCTGCGTTTCCAGGCCCAGGCCAGGAAGAGCGCGGGGACGAGGACGGCGAAGACCGCGGTGACGGCCGCGAGGGCCTCGAGCCTTAGATCGTGCGCCATCGCGATCTTCACGAAGTCGTTGTGCCCCGCGATCGCGACGGTCTGATAGTCCGTGCGCACGTCGCGGTCGGTCGCGATGCCGACGAAGAGCTTCATGTTGCGGAACCACACGTACCACGCGAAGAACCCGTAGATCGGCCGCTCCCAGGACTCGTAGGCGCTCGCGCGGAGGCCCCGTCCGAAGAGCGCCCAGCGGAACAGGAGACACACGGCCAGGATCTCCGTGCCGTGGCCCATCGCCGAGATGAAGTCCACGTTCAGAGGCGTGAAAGCAATGAGGGGATACGCCCCCGCGGCCACCACGAGTGGCGGGAACAGGGCTCCGTTCGCGCGCAGGCGGTAGGTCAGCGCCAGGATCCCGAACCAGATGAGCGCGGCGACGAGACGGCTCTGGTCGAACCAGATCGTCATGATGGGCGACGGCAGCGCGAACCGGCCCACGAGCCAGGCCGCGAACGTGTGGCCGAGCTCGTGCGAGAGGAACGACATGCCCTCTCCGAAGACGCGGAGCGGACAGAGAAACGGGGCGACGAGCGCGACGGGCAGCGAGACGACGAGCGGCCGGAGCGGCTCGGGAACGGCCGCGAGGAGGCGCGAGCCCGTCGACGGGTGCGCGCCGGCGGGCGCGGACGGCTCGGGCTTCGGAACGGCGGGAGCAACGGAGATCGAGCCCGTCTCGGTGGGCACGTAGTCCACGATCCGGCGAATCAGGTTCCGTTCGTCCCAGGGGGCCATCGCGTAGCGCACGCCGCCGCTCGCGGCGTACGAGACGCCCAGGACCTCCCCGATCTCGCCCTCCCAGCGGGCCGCCGTTCCGGGCGGGGCAGACGAAGAAAAGCTCGAAGGCGCGCTGTCGCTCGGGGGCGGGATGCGCGCGGTCGATTCGCGCATCGACAACTCCGAGGGCTCGATGGTAGCCGACACCCTTGCAACCGTCGGTTTCGCGAGCTCGCGCGGTATGCGGGCAGGCTACCGCGGCACGGTCGCGACGCGCAGCGCCAACCCGGTTGCACGCGACGGCGAGAACAAGCGCAGCGCTTCATACGGGACG
>CAZXSG010000859.1:0-854 GCA_964643185.1 uncultured Holophagales bacterium | reverse complement strand
GTTGGGGGGGTACGGGCCGGCCGGGACCTCCCAGACCTCGCCCTCCCAGCGGACCGCCGTGCCGGGCTGGTCCGGACCGCCGCGGTCGCTCTCGACGCGACCTTCCCAGTCCTTCTCCTGGCGCGAGGCGAGCACGATCGTGGCCGCGCCGTCCTCAGGTCCCGGCGTTTCGAGGCGGTCGCGTCCGAGGGGGCTGGGCATGCGCCGAGTCTGCCGGATTCCTTGAAACCCGCGCGGGCCCGAGGCGTATCTTTTCTTGAGCCAATCGAACGAGGGGGGCGTATGCCTGAAATCACGTCTCACGAGCCCGGCCGGTTTTCCTGGTGGGACCTCGGCACCACCGACCAGGCCCGGGCCAAGGAGTTCTACGCCGGGCTCTTCGGCTGGGGAGCGACCGACCTGCCGTCCGGGGGCGGCGGGGTCTACACGCTCTTCGATCTGGGCGGAAAGGACGTCGCGGCCTGCTACGGGCTGATGCCCGAGATGGTCGCCGCGGGCGTCCCCTCGCATTGGGGTGCCTACGTGACCGTCGCGAGCGCCGACACCGCCTGCGCCCGGGCGCGCGAGCTCGGCGGCTCGATCGTGATGGAGCCCTTCGACGTCATGGACAAGGGCCGCATGGGCGTGATCCGGGACCCGCAGGGCGCGACGTTCTCGGTGTGGGAGCCGCGCACGCATATCGGGGCGGCCCTCACGAACGAGTCCGGCACCGCGGGCTGGTGCGAGCTCGCGACGACGGACGCCGAGGATGCCAAGCGCTTCTACTCGGGTCTCTTCGGCTGGTCCCCGCGCACGAGCGACGCGGGAGACATGCCCTACACCGAGTGGGACTTCGGCGCGTATCCCGCGGGCGG
>CAZXSG010000858.1:0-2751 GCA_964643185.1 uncultured Holophagales bacterium | reverse complement strand
GGCGGATGTACCCGCGGTTCCTCTACCCCGGCAGCGAGGAGCGCGGAGAAGGACTCTTTCCCGATGGGCTCGACGTCCGGCCGCTCCTCTCGGGCCTCTCGCCGTGGAGCTTCCGGAGCGCCGCCAGCGAGATCGCCGCCGCCGCGCCGTCGGCCGTGTTCGTGGCCTGGTGGACGAGCTTCTTCGCGCCGCACGTGCGGCTGCTTCTCTCGCGCCTCGCGCACGAGACGAAAGCGCCGCGGATCCTGCTGTGTCACAACCTCGTCGACCACGAAGGTGGGCCGGTCCAGAGGGCCCTCTCGCGCGGCGTCCTCCGCGCGGCGGACGCGCTCGCCGTGCAGAACGCCGAGGCCGCGGAGGAAGCGCGGGCCCTCGCGCCGAAGGCGCTCGTGGCCGTGGTACCGCATCCCTCCGAGCCGCCGGCGCACGCCGTTTCGCGGAGCGCCGCGCGCCGCGCGCTCGAGATTCCCGAAGCCGCGCCGCTCTTCCTGTTCACCGGACTCCTCCGCCCGTACAAGGGCTGGGACGTCCTCGCCGAGGCCTTCGCCCGGCTCCGCGCCTCGTGTCCCGACGCGCTCCTCGCCTACGCGGGCGAGCCCTGGGGAGAGGCGCGCGTGTTCACCGCGCGCCCGCCCGAAGGGGTTCTCGTGGACGCCGCGTACCTCCCCGCCGACCGGCGCGGGCTCTGGCTGAGCGCCGCGGACGCGGTGGTGTGCCCGTACCGCCACGCGACGGGCTCGGGCATCGCCGCCGACGCGCTCGCGTTCGGCCGGCCCGTCATCGGGACACGCGTCCCCGGCCTCGTCGACGTGATCGAGGACGGCGTCTCGGGCCTCCTCGTGCCGCCCGAGGATCCCGTGGCCCTCGAGGCCGCGCTCCGGCGTTTTCTCGAGGAGGACCTCGGGATTCGCCTCGCCGAGGGCGCGCGCGCGGCCCATGCGCGGTTCACGCCCGAAGCGCACGCGCGGGCCCTTCTCGACCTCGCCTCGCGGGTCCGGGTGCCCCGATGAACCTCGCGGAGCGCCTCCGGGCAGCGGACGGCCCGCTCGTGCTGGACCTCGGGGAAGAGCCCCGCGAGGTTTCTCGGCTCGAGCTCCTCGAGGCCGCGCTGAGGTTTCCTTTCGCCCTTGCGGTGCGCTTCGGCGGAACGCTGCGCACACCCTTCGTCGAGCTGGCCTGCCTCGCTCACACCGCGCTGTTCCCGCCGGGCGCCGCGCTCGACTTCGAGAACGCGCTCCTGACGCCGCTCGTGCTGCGCGCCGGGGAGACCCGCGCGCGCCACTTGCTCCTCTCGGGTCCCGTGGTTCCCGCCCAGCTCGTTTTGCAGCAGCCGGCGCTCGGGGGCGACCGCAGCGCGCGGGCCGTTGCGCTCGCCGAAGAGCTCCTGAGGCTCGCGCCGGGCTGCGGCGCCGACGCGCGACTCGCGTTCGAGAGGGCCGCGTTCGGGCTTCTCCTCACCTCGCCGGAGGCAAGGGAAGGCATCGACGCCTTCATCGGCAAGCGCGCAGCGCGCCTCACTTGGTAACCTCCGCCCAATGGCTGTAACCAAGGTGTTCCGGGACCGCGTCGTCTCTCTCGAGCAGACGTTCGAGCTCGGGGAGAAGTACCTCCCGCTCCTCGACGAGCTCTTCGCCGAGGCCCTCCCCGGCTTCCGCCGGACGGAGCACGATATCGCTCAGGAGGAGGATCTCTTCGTGGTCACGCTCGCGGACGACGCGGGCGCGACGCGGAAGATCTCCCTCTCGCGGATGGTGATGTCCGATCCGAGCTGTCTTCCGGCGCTCCACGACACCCCGCGCCATCCGGTGCGCGACCGGATCGTCGAAAGGCTGCGCGAGCAGGCGGCCAGTCCCCTTCTCGCTCTCGCGTTCCGCGACGTGATGAACGAGGAGGACCGCTCGTTCGTCGAAGAGGTCGACACCGAATGGCGCAAGCTCGAGGAGGAGCGCGCCGCGCGGAAGAAGATCGAGGACGAGCGCCGCGAGCGGGAGCGGCGCGATAAGAAGAAGCAGGAAGAGGCCCGCCAGAAGAACCAGCGCGAGCAGAAGGAAAGGGAACGCCTCGCGCGCGAGAAGGCTCACAAGGAGCGCGCCGAGAAGCGTCGCGCCGAAGGCGCCCCGGGCGGAGACCGCTGGGGTCCGCGTCCCGCGGCGCCCGCCTCGGGCGAGGGTTCCGCAGCCGAATCGGCGGCCCCGGCAACCTTCCCATAACATCATCTCAACCCGGATTGCGCGGCGAGGCACGGGCCCGCGTTTCAATTTCGGCACACGCGGGGCGCCGACCCCGGAGAGGCCGCTGGCACAGTGGGGAGGTGATCACTGCTAAGCACAGAACATTCAGTTGAGTGAATTGACTTTGAGAGGCTATTTGGCTCTAGTTTCCGACCATCGCGCGAAAAAAGCTTCGGTGCACATTCGAATACGTGTCATCTGAAACGGTCTTGTGGAACTGCCTCACCGGATTCGATGGCCGGAATCTAAGCAGTCGTGCCTCTCAGCAATACGCCACATCCTGCCAAACTTGCAGAAAGGAGACATACGATGGGAGACGTTTGTGATCCGAGAGGCACTTGTGCAGATGAGGATAAGCGCTTCAATGAAAATACCACCAACCCCGACGCGAACAAGTTCTGCCCCAACAGGAATCCGTTTGTTGAATTCGCTGGATTCAAGTGGTGGACCAATTTTCATTGGAGCGTAGAGAGTGGGCCGAACGTATACGGGGAGGGCGGACTATTTCAGACGGTCTTTG
>CAZXSG010000857.1:0-2752 GCA_964643185.1 uncultured Holophagales bacterium | reverse complement strand
CACTTCCTTGGGTTTCGGACGGCGGCCGACAGGGGGGGGGGCGGACAGGGTTGGGACGGAGAAACGCAGGGAAGGACTGTTCATGTCGGGGGGATTGTATGAGGGCTCAGTCGGATTCGGGTGCGGCGTTTGGAAACGGCACACCGGCCCGGGCGAAGCGGGCGATGCGGGCCGCCCGCCGCCGATGACGCCCGGGGCTTTCGAGGTAGAGCCGCGGCGAGGGAATCATGGCGGCGAGCCAGGCTGCCTGGTCGGGCGACAACCTCGAAGCGGGGCGCTTGAAATATCGCATCGCCGCGGCCTCGCACCCGTACGTCGTCTCGCCCCACTCGATGGCCGAGAGGTAGTGTTCGAGGATCTCCTGCTTCGTGAGGACGACCTCGAGCGCCGTGGCGATCGCGGCCTCGCGGGCCTTGCGCCAGAGCGTCCGCTCGCCCGAGAGGTACAGGTTCTTCGCGAGCTGCTGCGTGACCGTGGACGCGCCGCGGAGCTTCTTTCCGCCCTTCTTCGCCTGGGCCTCGTTGTAGGCCCGCGCCCTCTTCACGGCTTCCCAGTCGATTCCGTGGTGGAGATAGAAGCCCGAGTCCTCGGCCGGGAGCACGGCCGTCACGAGATGGGGGGAGACCTTCGAGAAGGGAACCGGCCGCCGGTCGATCGAGAACGGCTTGCCCTCGGCCTCGAGCCGGTCCTTGCGGGCCTCGATGAAGGCTGTGGAGGCGGGCGAGCGGAACTTGAGAAGGATGATCGAAGGGAGCGGCACGACGAAGACTCCGCCCCAGAGAGCCAGCAAGAGAAAAGCGCCCCCGAAGAGGCGCTTCCATTTCCGAGGCGTTTCTCGGCCCGGAGGGCGGAACAGATTCAGCCCATGACCTCGGTGAGCGCCGCGCGGAGACGCGAGACGCCCACGAGCGCGTCTTCCTTGGAGAGCGTCAGGGGCGGACGGAGCCGGATGGCCCGGTCGCCAGACGAAAGCCCCATGACGTTGTGCTTCTGGAGCCAGCAGGAGAGCACCTTGCCGCGCACGTCGCCGCTGGGGAGATCGAACGCGATGAAGAGGCCGCGGCCACGGATGTTCGTCATCTTTCCGGGGAACTCCGAGGCCAGCTCGGCGAGCTTTCCGAGCAGGAACTCGCCTACGACGCGCGCGTTCTCGACGAGGTTCTCCTCCTCGCAGATCTCGAGATACTTGCGGCAGCGCACCATGTCGAGAAGGTTGCCGCCCCACGTCGAGTTGATGCGCGAGGACACCGTGAACACGTTGTCCGGCTCGCCCATGATCCGGTCGTCCGACGCGAAGCCGCAGACCTGCGTCTTCTTGCCGAAGGAAAACATGTCGGGGTTGAAGCCGAGCCCCTGGAAGGCCCACCAGGTGCCCGTCATGCCGAAGCCGGTCTGGACCTCGTCGACACAGAAGAGCATCTGGTTCTCGTCGCAGAGCGCGCGGAGCTTCGCGAGGAACTCGGGGCGGAAATGGTTGTCCCCGCCCTCGCCCTGGATCGGCTCGATGAGGAGGGCGGCCACGTCGTCCCGGTTGTCGACGAGCGCCTGCTGGATCTGGGCGACCGCCAGGTCCTCGACCTTCATCGTGGCCTCGAGGGACTCCTTCGTGAGCGGGAACGAGAGCTTCGGGGTCGCGATGCGCGGCCACGGGAACTTCGGGAAGTACATGGTCTTCCTCGGGTCCGACGTGTTCGTCATCGAGAGCGTGTAGCCGCTCCGGCCGTGGAACGCCTGCTCGAAGTGGATGATCTTGGTGCCCACTTCAGAGCGGTGGCCCTTGCGGAAGTTCTGCCGCACCTTCCAGTCGAAGGCGGCCTTGATCATGTTTTCGTTGGCGAGCGCGCCGCCCTCGACGAAGAAGAGGTGCTTGCCGTGGCTCTCCGGCACCGCGACGCGGGTGAACGCGTCGACGAAGCCGGCCATCTCGGGCGTGTAGATGTCGCTGTTGGCGGGCTTGGTCACCGCGGCCCAGGCCAGCTCCTCGAGGAACTCGGGGGAGGTCATCTTGGGGTGTCCGTAGCCCACCGGCACCGTCGCGAAATGCGAATAGAAGTCCAGGATCTCGCAGTCGTGGAGGGAGTCGTAGATGTAAGACCCACGCGACCGCCGGAGGTCCTGTACGACGTGATACCCGTCCACCAGCATGTGGCGGGAAAGCGAATCGAGGACGTTCTTGGGGTCGACGTGCACAGGAGACACCTGGGCCATGAGTCCTCCGAAAGGGCTGTTTTTTCTTTGAGTCACGGGCCCTCCGCTCGGTGGGCGAGACCGTCGGATGATATCAGCCGCCCAGGGAGGGAGCCCTCGGGGGCGGGGAGGCCCCGGGCGCTCCGCCGCGGGGAGGGAGCCCTCGGGAACGGGGGGGCCCGGGCGCGCCGCTGCGCGCGGCCGACCCGCTTGCGTCGACGGCGTCGCACGACGTCGGGCCGGCGCGAACTCGCCCCTTCGGGGCTCAAACAGCGCGCCGGCTTTTCCGACGCCGTGCGCCGCCCTCGACCAGCGGGTCCCCGGCCGTGCTCGGACGGCGCGCCCGGGCCTCCCCCCAGAGGCCGGGTGTCACGGTGGGGTGCGAAACGCCCGATTCGAGCGGCGTCGGCCAGCCGGTCACGTACACCCTCGTCGTCCGCAACACCGGCACGAACGCCGTCCACGGCGTCCGCGTCGAGAGCGAAACGCCGGCCGGCAGCGCCTTCGGCGCCAGCGCCCCGGCCGCGGAAACGGCTGCCGACGCGAAGCTCGCCTGGGCGCTCGG
>CAZXSG010000856.1:0-2756 GCA_964643185.1 uncultured Holophagales bacterium | reverse complement strand
CACGGGGCCGCGCGCGTCACGTGGGGAGGGCGGGGGAGAAAAGAGTTGGGGCGATGGCGCCGGCCCGCGCCATCGCCCCGTGCGGAGGAGTGAGGGTCCCTTGAGGTCTGCACTCTCGGAACCGAACTCAACATGGGGCCCCGCAGCCTGGAAAACCACTGACCGGTGGTCGAGTCGAGGGGGAGAAAAGGTCGAGGCCCGAACCTCGACCCTGGTCGAGGATGCCGCTCGTTTATCCTCGCTTCGTGGTCGCCGCATCGCCCGCCGAGAGGCCCTCGCCGCCGGTCGCGCTGCTTTCGGCCATCAAGTTCAGCCACACCATCTTCGCGCTGCCGTTCGCTCTCCTGGCCGCTCTCCTCGCGGCGCGCGGGATCCCCGAGCTGCGCACCCTGGCGTTCATCCTTCTCGCCATGGTGGGCGCCCGCTCGGCCGCGATGGCGTGGAACCGGCTCGTGGACCGCGATGTGGACGCCGCGAACCCGCGTACCCAGAACCGCGAGCTGGTGACCGGCGTTCTCTCGGTTTTCCAGATGCGCGTCTTCTGCGCGCTCTCGGTGGGCCTCTTCCTCTTCGCCGCGTCGCAGCTCAACCGGCTATGTTTGCTCCTCGCGCCCATCGCGCTCCTCGTCGTCTTGGGCTACTCCCACACGAAGCGGTTCACCGCGCTCGCGCACCTCGTGCTCGGCCTGGGACTCGCGATCGCACCCGTCGGCGCGTGGGTGGCCGTTCGGGGCGAGTTCGCGCTCCTTCCCGTCGTGCTCGGGTTCGGCGTCCTCTTCTGGGTGGCCGGGTTCGACGTGATCTACAGCCTCCAGGACGAGTCCTTCGACCGCGCGCAGGGCCTGCACTCGATTCCCTCGGCGCTGGGTGGCGCCCGGGCGCTTCTCGTATCGCGCGTGTTCCACGTCCTCGCGTTCGCCTGCTTCCTCGCGACGTGGCGGCTCTCCGGCCTCGGCTTCGTGTTCCTCGCGGGCGTGCTCGTCGCGGGCGGGTTCCTCGTGCGGCAGCACCTCCTCGTGACGCCGACCGATCTCTCGCGCGTGGACGCCGCGTTCTTCACCGCGAACGGCTGGCTCTCGGTGATGCTCTTCGCCGCGGGCGCGGTCGACCTCCTGTTCGTCGGCCATTGAGCGTCGGGGCAGCGCGCTGCCCCGCTTTCGCGCTCACCGGCCTTTACGCGGAGGGTTTCGGCGCCTAGCTTTCCCGCTCCAGCATGAAGAGCGTCGAGAGCCCGGGAGAAGGCGATGCCGCGGATTTCCGCACGCTCCTCGCGCGGGAGCTGGCCCGCCGCTCCGCGCGAAACCCGTCCTACTCGCTGCGGGCGTTCGCGCAGCAGCTCGGCATCGACCACGCGACCCTCTCGCAGCTCCTCCGAGGCCGCAGGGCGCTCACCGCGCGCACCATCGAGCAACTCGGCGAGAAGCTCGGACTCACGGCGGACGAGCGGGCGCGCCAGATCGCGCGGGAGGAGGCGCGCCGTCCCGGCGACGGACTCCGCGAGGTCGTCCAGCTCTCGGAGGACGCCTTGAGCCTCGCGGGCGACGGCGCGGCCCTCACCATCCTCGAGCTCGTGAAAGTGAACGGCTTTCGCGCCGACGCGCGCTGGGTGGCCGAGGTGCTCGGGATCTCCGTCGACGAGGTGAACATCACGCTCTTCCGGCTCCTGCGGCTCGGCCTCCTCGAGATGACGCCCGAGGGTTGGAAGGACCGCACCGGCGACGCGGCGCTCTCGCTCGACCGGCTGGAAGCCGCTGCCCTCACGCGCATCGCGGACGAGCTGCAGCGCGCGCTCGAGAGCGGCAGAGGAACGCACCTCTCGACGACTCTGGCCATCAACGTCGCGCGCCTTCCGGAAGCCCGCGAGCGGCTCCGCGCGTTGCGCGACGAGCTCTCGAGCCTGCTCTCCGGAACCGACGACGTGTTCCGTCTCGAGCTGCACCTGTTTCCGGCAACACGACTCAAGAACAAGTAGCGCGCCGGAGGCGTTTCTCGGCCCGGAGGGCTGAACGAAAAGGAGACATGAATGGGAAGTCCCGTGACGCAGTTCCAGATCCTCGCGAAGGACCCCGAGAAGGCCGCCGCGTTCTACACCGGCCTCTTCGGCTGGACCCAGAACGCCGACAACGCGCTCGGCTACCGGCAACTCACGACCGGCGCGGGCCGCGGCATCGACGGCGGCATCTGGCCGTCACCGCCCGAAGGGTCGAGCTTCGTGCAGCTCTTCGTGGAGGTCGACGACCTGGCGGCCACGCTCGAGAAGGCCCGCGCGCTCGGCGGCTCCGTGCTCCTGCCGCCGCAGACCCTGCCCGAGGGCGACGCGATGGCGCTCTTCCGGGATCCCGAGGGCATTCCCGTGGCGCTCTGGAAACCCCGCGGATGAGGGCGGTCCGGTAGGACCGCGTAGGTATCCCGCCCCGGGCGGGATACCCCTCACCCTGCTAGAGTCTCCGGCACTTTGGCGGCTCCCTCTCCCGAGAAGTTTCCCCTTCGGCACATCGCGATCGAGGGTCCGATCGGCGTTGGAAAGACCTCGCTCACGGGGCTCCTCGCGAAGCGGTTCTCGGGCACGGAGATCCTGGAAGACGTCACGAACCCGTTCCTCGGAGACTTCTACGAGGGGAAGAAGGGCGCGGCGTTCAACACCCAGATGTACTTCCTGCTGTCGCGCTACCAGCAGCAGCAGGAGATCGCCCAGATCGATCTCTTCAAGAACCTCGTCATCGCCGACTACACGTTCGCGAAGGACCGCATCTTCC
>CAZXSG010000855.1:0-2756 GCA_964643185.1 uncultured Holophagales bacterium | reverse complement strand
GCTCTTCGCGATGGCGGCCGGAACGCTGCACTTCCTGCCGCAGCCGCTGCGCATACCGCTCGTGAAACCCAGGGAGGAGGCCTTTCCGAACGCCGCGCTGGCCTGGCGCACGCTCGCCATCAGCGCGGTCTCCCTCGCTCTCGCGTTCGGCGTCTGGTTCATCTGGTCCGCGGTGGCCCTCAAGCTCGCGCCCGCGGGTTTCAGCATCACGGCGGGCCAGAAATTCTGGCTCACGGCCACGCCGGTTCTCCTCGGCTCCCTCCTCAGGATTCCCTACAGCGTCATCGTGACGAAGTACGGCAGCCGCAGGAGCTTCGCGGTCGTCACGCTCCTCCTCGCCGTGCCCTGCATCGGCGCGGGGCTCGCGCTCCGCTCACCGTCGACGCCGTTCGGCGTGCTCCTCTTCTGGGCCGCGATGACCGGGATCGCCGGAGCCAACTTCGCGACCTCGATGGCCGTCGTCACCCTCTGGTTCCCCAAGGCGAAACAGGGCACGGCGCTGGGCATCAACGGACTCGGGAATCTGGGCGTCACCGTCGCGCAGTTCCTCGTACCCGCAGTGATCGGCGTGAGCCTGCTGGGAACCCTGGGCGGCCCCGGACAGATGCTCACGGGGCCGAAAGGGCCGTCGCTCGTCCACCTGCAGAACGCGGCCTTTGTGTGGATTCCCCTGATCCTCGCGTGCTCCGCGGCGATCTGGTTCTTCACCGAGGACTTTCCCGCCGCTCCCAAGACGGTCGCGTCACAGCTCCGGGTCGCGAAGGACCTCCACACGTGGACGATCTCGCTCCTCTACTTCCTCACGTTCGGATGCTTCGTGGCGATGGGCGCGTCCCTTCCCCTCATCATCCAGGCCGTTTTCGCGAAGGCTCTGGGCGGCGCGCCGAACCCGCTCCTCTACGCGCCCCTCGCGCCCCTCGTCGCGACGCTCCTCAGGCCCGTGGGCGGCATCCTGGCGGACCGCTTCGGCGCCGGCCGCATCACGAGCCTCTCGATCGCGATCATGGGCATCGGCGGCTTCAGCCTCAGCCAGTTCCTGGCGCCCGGCTCGTTCCGCGGCTTCTTCGCGACGATCCTCGTCGTCTGCGCGGCCTCGGGCCTCGGGAACGGATCGGTCTTCAAGATCATCCCCACCGTCAACCCGAAGGAGGCCGGGGCCGTCATCGGTTTCGTGAGCTGCCTCGGAGCGCTCGGCGGCTTCTTTCCGCCGATCCTCCTCGGCTGGTGCCTCACCGAGCTCGGCAGCCCGGCCTGGGCCTACACGGCGATGGCGCTCTTCGCGGTGGTGTGTTTCGGCGTGAACTTCTGGCTCTATCAGAGATCGGGCTCACCCACCCGCTGCTGAGCGGCCCAGAATCGGGCATGACGAATCCGGCGGGAAGCCTCGGCGAGCAGTTCGGCGCGATCGACATCTACCTCTTCGACCAGCTCCTCCGCGGCCGGATCGCGAAGCCCCAGCGCATCCTCGACGCGGGTTGCGGCCGCGGCCGCAACCTCGTCTATTTCCTCCGCGAGGGCTACAGCGTCTACGGCCTCGACGCGGACGCCTCGTCCGTGGCGGCCGTGCGGGGGCTCGCGTCGGAGCTGGCCCCGGGAACGCCGGAGAACCGCTTCCGGCACGAGCTCCTCGAGGCGAGCACGTTCGAGAGCGGCTCGGCCGACGTCGTGATCTCCATCGCCGTCCTCCATTTCGCCCGGGACGACGGGCACTTCCGGACGCTGCTCGAGGCCTCGTGGCGCCTCCTCGCTCCCGGCGGGCTCTTCTTCTGCCGGCTGGCTTCGTCGATCGGCCTCGACCCGGCCGCTCTCGGGCCGCTCGGTCACGGCCGGTTCCACCTTCCCGACGGTTCGGACCGCTACCTCGTGACCGCCGATCGGCTGGCGGCACTCGAGGGAGATCTCGGGGCGGCGTCTCTCGACCCCCTCAAGACGACCGTCGTCGGGAACCTGCGGTCCATGACGACCTGGGTCCTCCGCAAGAACGTCTAACCTCGGTCCGGGTGCGTCCTCCTATCATGAGGACGTGACGAACGCCCTGCCTCACCTGGAAGCCGTTCCGCTCTTCGCCGGCCTCACGCGGGAGGAGCGAGGCCTCGTCGCGGGCTTCTGCCGGGTGCAGGTCGTGGAGAAGGGCCAGACGATCTTCGACGAAGGCACGGAGTCGAAGGAGCTCACGTTCGTCATCTTCGGCCGCGCCAAGATCGTCAAGGCGGCCCAGGGCCGCGACGTGATCCTGGGGCTCTTCGGACCGGGCGAGCCGCTCGGCGTCATGGCCGTGCTCGACGGCAACGCGTATCCCGCCACCGCGATCGCGCTCGAGCCGACGACGCTTCTCCACGTTCAGGATCGCGAGTTCTTCGGCCTGCTGGGCCAGCACCCGGGGATGACGCGCCACCTCATCCAGGGTCTCGTGATGCGCCAGTTCGAGGTCACCCGGCGCCTCGCCGACCTCACGGGCTCCGTGGAGTTCCGAATGGCCCGCCTCTTCCTCACGCTCGCCGAACGGGCCGGGCGCGTCGAAGGAGATGCCGCCGAGATCGACCTCGCCCTCTCGCGAAAGGAGATCGCGGACCTCGCGGCCACGACGATCGAGACGGCGATCCGCGTGATGAGCCGCTGGGGGAAGGACGGGACCGTCGTGACGCACCCGAACGGCTTCACGATCCCGAATCTCACGGCCCTGCGGGCGCTGACCGCGGGCTGAGTCAGCCCGAAGGGCGCAGCTTCCAGGCGACGTAGGGCTTCGCGAGCGTCTT
>CAZXSG010000854.1:1020-2759 GCA_964643185.1 uncultured Holophagales bacterium | reverse complement strand
GCCAGACGATCCGCGTGCACTTCAACGGCACCGAGGACTCCTCGCTGCAGACCTCCTTCCTCGTGGACGACACGGCTCTGAACACCCAGTAGATTCTCCAATCCCCCGGATCGCGTGGGCCCGAGTGGAAACACTCGGGCCTTTTCTTTGGGGGCGGCGCAGAATCGCGCCGTGATCGCGTTCGCCACGTTCTTTCTGGGGATCGTGTTCGGGCTGAGCACCGTGGAGCTCGTGCCGGGCGAAGGGGTGACCCGCGTCGAGCTCTACCTCGACGGCACCCGGGTGGCCGATCTCACCCAGCCGCCGTGGCAGGTCAACGTGGATCTCGGCAAAGCGCCCGAGCCCCACCAGCTCCTGGCGATCGCGCGGGACGCGAACGGGAACCAGACGGGCCGGGCGGAGCAGTGGATCAACCGTCCGCGCCGCCTCGCCGAGGCGTCGCTCGTGCTCCAGCCCGGCAAGGGCGGCAAAGGCCGCGTCGTGACGCTCTCGTGGGAAGCCGTGACCGCGAAGGAGCCCACGGAGGCCCGTGTCACCTTCGACGGCAAGAGCCTCCAGACGGGAGATCTCGCGAGCATCGCTCTGCCCGACTACGTTCCCGAGCAGGTCCATTTCCTCCGCGCGGAGCTGGAGTTTCCCGAGCACGTCCTCGCCGTCGCGGAGATCGTCTTCGGCGGGCGACAGAACGACGAGACGCAGTCGGAGCTGACGGCGGTGCTCGTTTCGGTGGATGCGGGGGCCCGCCTGCCGGCACCTTCGGCCATGGAGGGCTGGCTCATGGCGAACGGGCGGCCGCTCCGCGTCCTGGCCGTCGAGGAAGGCCCGGCGGAGGTCGTCGTGGTCGTCGACCAGACGGCGGCGGCCGCGCTCGAGCAGCTCTCGTACGCGGAGCGGGCCGGCCGTTTCGTGGGGGCTCTCAAGAGGGACCAGCGTCTGCGCTTTCTGTGGCCGCTGCCCGAGAGGCGCAAGCACTCGGGCTTCGAGTACCGGCTGTTTCCCGAGAGCGAGGATTTCACCCCCACCGACGGAAGCCTGGCGTGGCTCTTCTCGCGTGTGGTGAAACCCGCGGCGATCACGAAGGAGAACCAGAAGATCACCGACGCCCTCGCGGTCGCGGCTCTCTCGGCGGCCTCCCGCGACCGGCGCCGCGCGGTGGTGCTCGTGACGGGCGCGGAGCCTCGCGACCAGAGCAGCCTGCCCGTGCCGGCCCTCCGGAGCTTCCTCTCGGCGCTCCATACGCCTCTGTACGTCCTCTCCACCGAGAAGGAGCCGCCGGCCGCGGCCGCGGCCTGGGGGCGGCCCCGCACGGTGGCGACGCGAAACCGGCTGGATCAGGCGATGAGCGACCTCTCCGACGATCTGAAGCGCCAGCGCATCCTGTGGGTGGAGGGCAAGCACCGGCCTCAGGAGGTCTTCATCTCCCCGCTCGCCGTGGGTCTGGGGGCCGCGGACCCGGAGAGCCCGCAGTGAGGCGGGCGGCGCTCGCCTCGATCGTCGTGGTCCTCGCGGCCGTCGTTGCCCCTGGGCCGCACGGCTCCGCCCGCTCCGGGCCCGGCAACCCGCCGAGGCGCGTCGAGCTTCCCGAGGGCGCGCGACTCCGCGCGGAGCCCGACGCGGGCCCGCGCCCGCTCGCCAACCCTGGCCCCCCGCCGGCGCCCTCCGTTGTCCGGGGAAGGGAAGGCCTGAAGGGGGTGCCGTAACCGTTCCTCCCCGGCCGGGCCCCCGGGTGCCGCCCACCC
>CAZXSG010000854.1:0-1010 GCA_964643185.1 uncultured Holophagales bacterium | reverse complement strand
TGGAAGCGGGTGCTGTATCAGTCCTTCACGGGCTGGGTCTTCGAGGACGGCGACACGGAAGGCCCGGCCGCCACGACCCGGAGGCCTCAGCGCAACGAAACGCGGCTCGCGCGGGCCCGGTCGTTTCTGACGGCGCCCCAGGACGTCAGGCCGATGGGCGGGTTTCACCTGCATACGGACGTGACCGACGAAGCCACCCTCTCGGGCCTCGCGACCGTCGCGGTCGCTCTGCCCGCGCTCTACGCCGTCCGATACGGCATCGACGTACCGGAGGCCCGAACGCCCGACGCCGTCGTGCTGTACCGGGGTCCGAAGCCGTACGCCCGGTTCTCGGATGGGGACGCCGCGATGCCCACGGCCTCCTCGCGGGGGCACGCGGCCTCTGGCGTCGCGGTCCTCTACGTTTCGGCCGAAGGGCTCGACGAAACCCGCGGCGTCCTGGCCCACGAGCTGACGCACCTGCTGAGCCGGCGCGCCCTCGGGCCGCGGCTTCCGGCCTGGATCGAGGAAGGCCTCGCCGAGGACTTCGGCATGTGCCGCTTCCCGAACGGAGTTCCCGCGACGGGAACTCTGCGCTCGCGGAGCGAGGTGCGAAGCGTGGTGTCTCCCGGCGGCGCGGTCCTGCGAAGGGTGAGAACCCAGAGCGGACCGCTCGTCTCGGCGTCCCAGCTGGCCAGTGCGCATCGACAGGGCTCTCTGAGGTCGCTCTCGTCTCTCCTGAGCCTGCCCTAGGACACCCTCGTGAGCGATGCCGAGCGGGCCACCGCGTACCCGCAGAGCGCCCTCCTCGTGAGATATCTCCTCGACGGCGGCTTTCCCGACGGAGCGCCCCGATTCCGGGAGTTCCTGAGGAGCGTCGCGGAGGGAGACTCGCCTTCACTCGAGCAGCTCTGCGCCACGCTTCGCGTGAGCCCCGAGGCCCTCGACGAGGGGTTTCGCGGCTGGCTGTCGAAAACCTACTGAATTTGTTCAGCCCTCCGGGCCGGGAAACGCCTCCGGCGCGCTGAATG
>CAZXSG010000853.1:0-2762 GCA_964643185.1 uncultured Holophagales bacterium | reverse complement strand
GTCTCTCGAACCGCATGGCGGTGAAGGACGACGCGCTTCTCTATTACGCGGGCGCGATCTCCCAGCAGCCCCGCTCGCAGGCGGCCATCGAGGACATCCTCTCGGACTACTTCTCCGTGCCGGTCGTGATCAAGCCCTTCGTGGGCATGTGGCTCGACGTCCCCGAGGACGGCCAGACGCGGCTCGGCCAGCAGGGGAGCCGGCTGGGTCTCGACGTCCTCGCGGGCAGCAAGGTCGTCTGTCACCAGGCCAAGTTCCGCGTGGTGCTCGGGCCTCTCACGCTCACGCAGTTCCAGTCGTTCCTGCCCGATGGCGACGCGCACAAACCCCTTTCGGACCTCACGCGTTTCCTCGCGGGGCCCGAGCTCGACTTCGACATCCAGCCCCTGCTCCTCGCGCAGGAGGTCCCCACCATGCAGCTCGGCGGAGCCTCCGGCCCGAAGCTCGGCCGCTCCAGCTGGCTGGGGACGCCCGCGGACACCACGGCTCTCTCCGACGTCCTCGTGACGCCGGCCGAGAGCGGAAGACCCTGACGACGAGAATCCGCCCCTCCGGGGGCACGAGAGACGAGTGAGAGACAGGAGATAACGATGAGCGTGAACCTGAAATCCCTGGTGGCCCGGCTCGATGACGTCTGCCGCGGAGCGCTGGACGGCGCCGCGGGCCTGTGTCTGTCCCGCACGAACTACGACGTCGACGTCGAGCACTACCTCGTGAAGCTGCTCGAGACGCCCGACACGGATCTGATCCGCATCCTCAAGCACTACAGCCTCGACGGCGGGCGCATCGGCAAGGACCTGCTGAAGAGCCTCGACCGCCTGAAGACCGGCAACGCGCGAAATCCCGCGCTCTCGCCGCGCATCCCGAAGGTGCTGTCGGAGGCGTGGCTCCTGGGCTCGGTGGAGTACGGCTCGCCCAAGGTGCGCTCCGGCCACATCCTCCTCGCGCTCCTCACGCAGGAGGATCTCGCCCGTCTCCTCAAGGAGATCTCCCGCGACCTGGGCGGCATCTCGCCCGAGGCGCTCCGCAAGGATCTCCCGTCGATCACGTCGGGCAGCTCCGAAGACAAGGCCGTCGGCACGGGCATCCAGGCCGCGGGTCAGGCCGCGGGCGGAGACGGCACCCCGGCCGCGGGCAGCAAGGCGCTCGACCAGTACACGGTCGACCTCACCGCCAAGGCCAAGACGGGCAAGATCGATCCGGTGCTCGGACGCGATCTCGAGATCCGCCAGGTCGTGGACATCCTCGGCCGCCGCCGCCAGAACAACCCGATCCTCACCGGCGAGCCCGGCGTCGGCAAGACCGCCGTCGTCGAGGGCTTCGCGCTCCGCCTCATCCAGGGCGACGTGCCCGACACGCTCAAGGGCGTGACGCTCCGCAGCCTGGACATGGGCCTCCTCCAGGCGGGAGCGGGCATCAAGGGTGAGTTCGAGAACCGCCTCAAGAGCGTCATCGAAGAGGTGAAAGGCTCCCCGACGCCCATCATCCTGTTCATCGACGAAGCCCACACCATGATCGGAGCCGGCGGCTCCGAAGGCGGCAACGACGCGGCCAACCTCCTCAAGCCGGCGCTCGCGCGCGGCGAGCTGCGTACGATCGCCGCGACGACCTGGGCCGAGTACAAGAAGTACTTCGAGAAGGACGCCGCTCTCGCGCGGCGCTTCCAGGTCGTCAAGGTCGAGGAGCCCACCGAGGAGCAAGGCATCATCATGATGCGCGGCATCGTGGAGTCGCTCGAGAAGCACCACCGGGTGCAGATCCTCGACGAGGCCGTCACCGACTCCGTGCGCCTCTCGCACCGCTACATCTCGGGCCGCCAGCTCCCCGACAAGTCGGTCTCGGTGCTCGACACCGCGTGCGCCAAGGTCGCGATCGGCATGGCGGCGACGCCGGCTTCGGTGGAGGACTCCACGCGCCGGGTCGCGCACCTCGAGGTCGAGATCGGCGTGCTCGAGCGCGAGATGACGACGGGCGGCAAGCACGACGAGCGTCTGGCCGAGGCGAAGAAGCAGAAGGCCGAGGAGGAAGCCCGCCTCGAGGGCCTCAAGGATCGCTGGAAGAAAGAGGGCGACTTCATCGCGAAGATCCGCGACCTGCGCTCCCAGCTCGAGGAGCTGGGCTCGACGGACGCGGCGAAGTCCCAGACGCTCCGGGCCGACCTCGACAAGCTGAACGACGAGCTCAAGGCGCTGCAGGGTGAAGACCCGATGATGCAGGCCGTCGTCTCCTCGCAGAGCGTGGCCGACGTCATCTCCTCGTGGACGGGCATCCCCGTGGGCAAGATGCTGTCGGACGAGATCAACACCGTCATGCATCTCCGCGAGCGGCTCGAGCAGCGGGTCATCGGGCAGAGCACGGGCCTCGGCGTCATCGCCGAGCGCATCAAGACCTCCCGCGCCGGCCTCACCGATCCGCGCCGTCCCGTGGGCGTCTTCATCCTCGTGGGCACGAGCGGCGTCGGCAAGACCGAGACCGCCCTCGCACTCGCCGACACGCTCTACGGCGGCGAGCGGAACCTCATCTCGATCAACATGTCCGAGTACCAGGAAGCCCACACGGTGTCGTCCCTCAAGGGCGCCCCTCCGGGCTATGTGGGCTACGGGCAGGGCGGCGTCCTCACCGAGGCGGTGCGCCGGAAGCCCTACTCCGTCGTCCTCCTCGACGAGTGCGAGAAGGCCCACCCCGACGTTCTCGAGATCTTCTACCAGGTGTTCGACAAGGGCGTCCTCGAAGACGGCGAGGGGCGTGAGATCGACTCCAAG
>CAZXSG010000852.1:0-2765 GCA_964643185.1 uncultured Holophagales bacterium | reverse complement strand
AAGTCCGAGTCGACTACAGCTCCCCGAGGGTTCACCTCCAGGGGCGGGACCGGACCGGGAAGATCTGGGGCGAGCTCGTGCCCTACGGCCTCCACGACCTCCAGTTCAACGACTGTAAGCAGTGTCCCTGGCGGGCGGGCGCGAACGAGAACACGAAGTTCAGCGTGTCGCACGACGTCGAGATCGAGGGAAAGGCGCTCCCCAAGGGCACGTACGGGCTCCACATGCTGGCCGGCAAGGACGAGTTCACCCTCATCTTCTCGAAGAACGCGGCCTCCTGGGGAAGCTACTGGTACAACCCCGCGGAGGATGCGCTCCGCGTGACGGTGAAGCCCGAGAAGGCCGAGTTCCGCGAGTGGCTCACGTACGACTTCATCGACCGCGAGCCGTCCAAGGCGCGCGTCGCGCTCGTGTGGGAGAACCTCAGGGTGCCTTTCACCGTGGCGGTGCCCGACATCGACGCCGTGTACCTGGCCGGGCTCCGCAACGAGCTCCGCGGAAACGCGGGCTTCGACTGGCAGCAGCTCAACAACGCGGCGCAGTGGGCGCTCGGCACCGGCAAGAACCTGGAGGAGGCCACGGGCTGGGCTCAGCGCTCCGTGAGCGCGCCGTTCGTGGGGAACGAGAACTTCCAGACGCTGTCCACGCTCGCGGGCCTGCAGCGGGCGAGCGGCAAGACGGCCGACGCGGACAAGACGCTCGAGAAGGCCATCGCGCATCCATCCGCCAACCCCATCCAGGTCCATGGCATGGGCCGGCAGCTCCTCCAGGCGGGCAAAAAGGCTGAGGCGTTGAAGATCTTCCAGGCGAACGCGAAGCGCTTCCCCAACCAATGGCCCGTGAACGTCGGTCTCGCGCGCGGCTACGCCGCGAACGGTGACCTGAAGAAGGCTCTCGAGCACGCGAAGCTGGCGCTCGCACAGGCACCGGACGACCTCAACAAGAAGAGCCTCGAAGGTCTCATCAAGCAATACGAGTCCGGCAAGGCCAACTGACCCGGACTCCGGATCCCTTCAGAGATCATCGTCCAGATAGGCCTGACCACGGCGTCTGGCCATGGGTCCGGGTTCGGGCACATGGCCAGGCGCGAGATCGTGCGAGCCGCCAGGGGCAGGTCCGCACGAGCGGCGGCGGTCCATTGCGTGGATATCGCCAAGGCAGGACGCGACGGGGAGAGCTCTTGCCGTCGTCTGGGCCGCAGGGCGACGGGCGCTCCTCGGCCCGCCCGGTCACCTTCCGTCATCCCGCTCCGGGGTGATGGGCCGACAGCACGATCCCCGGGGGAGCGGGGCCGAGGCCACGAGCATCCGGCTGCAGGACTCAGGTACAACTTACGCGAAACTTGCGCTAGAGTCTCTGCATGGAACATGACGACCACGACCACGATCTCGAACGCGTCGAAGTTCCCAGCAAGCCTTTGAGTCTTTTGGAGCGCGTCCGAAATGAACTTCGGATTCGGCGCTGCAGCCTCAGGACGGAAGAGGCGTACATCGGATGGGTCCGCCGGTACATTCGCTTTCACGATCGGAGGCATCCCAGGGAGATGGGGGCTGCGGAGATGTCGGAGTTCCTCTCCTGGCTTGCGGTCCACGAGAAGGTGTCGGCCTCCACGCAGAACCAGGCGCACGCGGCGCTACTCTTTCTATACGGCAAGGTGCTGCAGACGGAGTTGGTGGGGCTCGAGAAAGTCGTACGTGCAAAGAAGCCGGCGAGGCTGCCCTCCGTTCTGACGAAGGAAGAGACGATGGCGCTGCTCGGGCACCTCGAAGGCGAAGCGAGGCTGGCAGCGCTCCTCATGTACGGTGCCGGGCTCAGGCTTCTCGAGTGTCTGCGACTACGGGTGAAGGACATCGACTTCGGATTGAATGTGGTCATGGTGAGGGGAGGCAAGGGGGGAAAGGATCGCAGAACACTGCTGCCGGCCGTTCTGAAGCCGCTACTGACAACGCATCTCGAGGAGGTGAAGGCTTTGCACGAACGTGACCTGGCGAGCGGGTTCGGGGACGTGTGGCTCCCGGAGAGTCTCGCAGTAAAGGCGCCCATGGCGGCCAAGTTCTGGGGGTGGCAGTGGGTGTTTCCGTCCCGAAGGCAGAGCAAGGATCCGCGTGGGGGCCGCGTGGGGCGACATCATCTCGACGAGTCGGTCATCCAGCGGGCGGTCAAGTCCGCCGTGGAACTGGCAGGAATCTCGAAGCACGCGTCGAGCCACACCCTGAGGCATTCCTTCGCGACGCACCTGTTGCAGGACGGATACGACATTCGAACCATCCAGGAGCTGCTCGGACACCGCGACGTCGCAACAACGATGATTTACACGCACGTTCTGAATCAATTTGGCGGAAGAGGCGTGAAGAGCCCGCTGGACAGGGTTGAACTGGACCCAAGCCCGAGAAAGCCGGCTGTGGACTCGGACGTCCGGGGGCCACGTCCGGACGAACGAACAAGGAAAGACAAAAAGTAGACCGGAGAAAATAGACCGGAGAAAGTGGAAAGTAAGAGAGAAGAGGGAAGAGAAGGGAAAGAGAAGGGAGAGAGAAAGCCATGAGTGCCCTCGGTTCCCTACTGAGATGTCCTCCTCCGCCGGCGCTGCTGTGTGTTTGCTCCTGCTTTTGTCCCCCTCCGTCGTCGTTGTCACAACATCTGCCGTAGGGCGGGGGGGGGGCCGCGATCGGCGGTCCCGCCCCCCTCCGCCCCCCGCCCGCGTCCCCCGCACCCACTCCACGCCCCCCTCCCCCGCGCTCCTCCCCCCCCCCACCCACCACCCC
>CAZXSG010000851.1:0-2766 GCA_964643185.1 uncultured Holophagales bacterium | reverse complement strand
CCGTCCGTCGGTCACGTCCAGTCCGCCGACGGCAAGCTCGTCCTTCGGCGCGCGATGGAGGCCTTCCTGCCGAAGGACTTCGTCCAGCAAAAGAAGCAGGGATTTTCGCCGCCCGACGAGAACTGGTACCGCGGCCCCTCGATGGACTACATCAAGACCATCTTGCTCGACCCGCGCTCGCGGCAGCGCCCGTGGTTCGACCAGAAATTCTACGCCGAGAAGCTCGACGAGCACTTCCAGGGGCGCCGAAATCACCGGCTCCTCATCTGGTCGCTCCTCTCCGAGCTCGTGCCGCTCACGGAGGCCAAGGCCGTCGTCGTTTACACCGAGTTCGGACGCACGGCGCGGCTCGTCTCGAAGGAGCAGCTCTTCGTGCCCATCTACGCGTTCTCGCCGCGCGAAGCGGTGCGGCGCCGCATGACGATCCTGCGCGACGTGGTGTCGTACCTCGTGCCCAAGGCGCGCACGGTGGAAGACATGATCCAGTCGGGCGACGACATCCTGCTCAAGGAGATCCACCTCGCGGGAGCCGCCATCGTGGAGACCTCGGGCATGACCCCGATGGAGGGCGCCACGAACACGCTCCGCATCCGCCGGCTCGCGTCGGGCCCGAGGCCCGACACTCGGCCGCGACTCCGTCGCCCCTAGGCGGACGAAGCCAGCTGGAAGCTCAGCCCTTCCAGAAATAGAGCCATGTCCACGTTCTTCACGACGACTCCGGGGATGGGAGCGAGCGGCGCGGCGGCGAAGTTGAGCAGGCCCTTCACGCCGCCCGCGGCGAGCGTGAGGGCCATCTCGCGCACCGCGTCGGGCGGCACGGCGAGGGCGCCGATGGTGGCTCCCATCGCGGTCAGGGCCTGAGGCAGCTCGGAGACGGCGCGGATCGGAACGCCCGTCTTCGAGCGGCTGCCGATCTTCCGGCCGTCCACGTCGAAGAGCGCGGCCACCTTGAACGACTCGTTGTTGAAGTTGCGGGAGTCGGCCAGCGCGAGACCCAGATTGCCCGCGCCCACGATCACGACCGTGCGGGGCGTCGAGAGGCCCATGAGCGCCTGCAGCTTCGAGCGGAGATCCGCGACGCGGTAGCCCACGCCGCGGACGCCGAACTCACCGAAGTGGGCGAGGTCCTTGCGGATCTGGGCCGAGTTGAGGCTGAAACGCTCGGCGAGGATCGCCGAGGAGGCCGTCGTGAGGCCCTCGGCCTCCAGCGCCTTCAGCCCCCTGAGGAGCAGGGAGAGGCGCTGGGTCGTGGCTTCGGAGATGGCTGATTTCACGCTGCTGGAACCGGACGAGGCCGCAAGAGAAACCGCAAAAGAGACCGCAAAAGAGACCGCAAAAGCGGAGCTCGTTTCTAAAGGAGTGAGATCGAAGAGGCGGCCGAGCGGGCGAAGTCGATGAGCGCCGACGGGAAGATCCCGAGGGCGAGCATCCCGGCCGCGGCCAGGAGGTACGCCGCGCCGGACGGGATGTCGTCGGGGGCCACGTTCACCTCGCGGGTCGCGTCCTTCATGAACAGCATGTACACGACGCGCAGGTAGAAGCCCACGGAGATGATGCTGCCCGCGACGCCTACGAGGGCGAGCATCACGAAGCCCGAGTCCACCGCCGCCCGGAACACGAGGAACTTGCCGATGAAGCCGATCGTGGGCGGCATGCCGGCGAGAGACAGCATCGCGAGAGCGAGGATGCCTCCGGCCATGGGCTGGCTGCGTCCGAGGCCCGCGAGGTCGGAAAGCGGGTGCGATTCCTTTTCGCCGTTCGAGAGAGCGCCGATCGCGAGGAAGGCCGCGATGTTCGTGACGAGGTAGCCCGCGAGGAACACGAGGACGCCCTCGAAGGCCTCCTGCGTGAACGTCGAGATGCCGATCGCCACGTAGCCCATCTGCGCGATGCCCGAGTAGGCCAGCATGCGCTTGAGATCGCGCTGCGCGAGGGCGACCACGTTGCCGAACAAAATCGTCACGCCCGCGAGGATGGCCAGGAGCGGCTGCCAGGGGATGCCCAGGGCGCCGGGCAGCGTGACCGCGAGAATGTGGACCAGAACCACCACGGCGCCCGCCTTGGGGGCCGTGGAGAGGAACGCGACGGCGGGGGTCGTCATGCCCTGGTAGACGTCGGGCGCCCAGCCGTGGAACGGCACGAGCGCGATCTTGAAGCCCAGCGC
This sequence comes from uncultured Holophagales bacterium, assembly GCA_964643185.1. Classification (GTDB taxonomy): domain Bacteria; phylum Acidobacteriota; class Thermoanaerobaculia; order UBA5066; family UBA5066; genus JAEUQS01. Next base: position 602 of record CAZXSG010000851.1, on the reverse strand, counting down.
CGCGACGATCATCACGAGGCCGAACGCGAGGAGCGGGTCGAAGCCGATGGCGGGGTTCGCCTGCACGAGGCCGGCGATCTTGCTGAGGCTCGTCGTGCCGAGGCGGCCGTAGAGCGTCGCGACGCCGAAGAGCAGGATGGCCGACGCGAAAGCGCCCACGAGGAAGTACTTCATGCCCGCCTCGACCGAGGCCGGCAGCTCGCGGTACCAGGCCGCCAGCACGTAGAGGCTGATCGACATGATCTCGAGGCCCAGGAAGATCACGAGGAAGTCGCCGCCCTTGACCATGAGGATGGTGCCCGCCGCGGCCCAGAGGAGGAACGCGTAGAACTCGCCCTGGTTCTTGTTGTCCCGGGCCAGGAGAGTTTCTCCACCCAGGATCGCGAGCGAAACGCCGGCGAGCGTGAGGAACTCGACGAACTTGGTGAGGTCCGAGACCTCGATCGCGCCCGCGAAGTAGGCGCCGGTGGTGTAGTGGCCCATGACGTTCGCGATCGCGACGCCCACGAGCGCCACGTAGGGGAAGGTCGAGCGGAGCGGCCGCGCGAAGGCGTCGAGCAGGATGAGCAGCAGGCCCAGCAGCGCGAGGATCGTCTCGGGAA
>CAZXSG010000850.1:0-2767 GCA_964643185.1 uncultured Holophagales bacterium | reverse complement strand
TCAAGGCCGGCGCGAGACCCGGGCGGCCGCTCGAACCCCTAGAGGCCCCGCCGCCAGGCCAGCTCGCTCTCGGGCAGGTCGGGATCGCCGGGATGGGGCGTCAGGTACGCGAGGTCGCCCACCACGAGGCAGGCGGTGTTCTTCATGTGACCGCCGACGGCGAGCACGGGCTCGCGCGCGCTCGCAGGCAGCCGGATCGGTGCGGGAGCAAAACCGCGCGCGCGGCGGAGAACGCGCGTCCCCGCGGCCGACACGGCGACCACCGAGTCCTCGACGCGGCGGGCGATCGGCCGGTCGTGGAAGAGGAAGGCATCGACGAGATCTCCGAGGAGGGCCCGCGCCTCGCCGTGCTCGATCACCGCGGGCCCGCCGCTGGGGTTCCCCGAGGTGACGACGAGCGGGCGCCCGGCATGCGCCAGGAGGAGGTGGTGGAGCGGCGTGTACGGCAGGACGATCCCGGTGCGCCGCGACGGCCCGTTCACGCCGGGCGCGACCGAGGAGGGCCAGGTGGGCACGAGCACGATCGGACGAGCGGCGGAGGTGAGCGCCGCGCGCGACGCGTCATCGAGCTCCGCGATCGCCTCGGCCGTCTGCAGGTCCGGGACCATCACGGCGAAGGGCTGGGCGTCGCGGCGCTTGCGGCGGCGGAGCTCCGCGACGGCCGCGGCATGGGTGGCGTCGCAGACGAGGTGGAAGGCGCCGAGCCCCTGCACGCCGAGGATCTTCCCGTCGAGGAGGAAGGCCGCCGCGGACTCCACCGCGCCGGCCGACGCGAGCTCCTTCCCTGCCGGGTCCGCGAGCCAGATGCGCGGTCCGCACGCCGGGCACGCGACGGTCTGCGCGTGGAACCGGCGGTCCTCGGGGAGCGCGTACTCGGCGGCGCACGCGGCACACGGCGTGAGCTCGGCCATCGTCGTGGTCGCGCGGTCGTAGGGAAGGCTCTCGGCGATCGCGAAGCGCGGGCCGCAGTCCGTGCAGCTCGTGAACGCGTAGGCGTGATGACGGTCGCGGGGATCGTCGAGGTCGCGAAGGCATGCGTCGCACGTCGCGAGATCCGGCGGCAGGACCATCGCCGCGTCCCCTCCGGTCTCGCTCGGCGCGATCCTGAAGCCGTCCTCGTCGCGCCAGGCAACGGGCGAAGAGCGCACGGCGGAGACGCGCGCCGCCGAAGGCACGTCGGTCTGGACCGCGCGGACGAGAGCATCCCCCGCGGACTCCGGACCGAACGCCTCGATCACGACCCCTCTCGGCGTGTTCCAGACCCGGCCGGTGAGCCCGAGCCGGAACGCCGTGCGATAGACCCACGGCCGGAAGCCGACGCCCTGGACGGTGCCCTCGATCTCGAGGCGCCGGCCGCACCGCGACCCTCGCGTCTCGCCGGCGAAGAACTCCAGCGCGGCGTCGAGGTGCGCCCGCGCGTGCTCGGAGAGGGGCTCGCCGAGCTCGAAGCGTTCGCCGCGGATCGCGAGCACCCACGACTCGGGCGGCTCGCCGACGATCCTGCGATAGGTCTCGAGGACCGCCGCGGGCGACATGGCGTGCGTTGCGAAGGAGCCATGCGGCGCGTGTGCCCCGATCCGCGTGAGCTCGAACGGCGGCGCGGCGCGCACGCTGGCGTCGACGAACACCACGCGCCTCCGCCCCTCGAGATCGAGCGCGTGCTCGATCTGCAGCTGGAAGTCCGTGAGGAGCTCGATCGCGCCGCTCCCGATCTCGGCCGCCAGCGCCTCGCTCGCGCGCTCGACGAAGAGCGGCCCCAGAGCGTCGTCGCCCCGTGAGGGATTCCCGATCCCGAGCACGAGGAGCGGCGCTCGCGAGGTCAAAGCCGCTCGCCGTCGCGGACGAGGCGCTCGACGAGCGTCCCCGACGAGTCGACGATCTCGACCTCGAGGGGCATCCTGCCCAGGGCGTGGGTGGCGCACGAGAGACACGGATCGAACGCGCGGATGGCCACCTCGATGTGATTGAGAAGCCCCTCGGTGGGCTCGTGCCCGTCGATGTACTGGCGGGCGACCTGGCGAATCGCCTCGTTCATCACCTGGTTGTTGTGCGTCGTCGAGACGATGAGGTTGCACGTCGTCACGAGATCCTGCTCGGCGACCTCGTAGTGGTGAATGAGGGTGCCCCGGGGCGCCTCGATGATTCCCACCGCGGTCTTCCCGCGCGGCCCGCTCGCGACGAGCTCCTCCCCGAGGAGCAGGGGATCGGCGAGGAGATCGGCGATCACTTCGGCCGCGTGGAGAAGCTCGATCATCCTCGCCCAGTGGAACGCGAGCGGCGCATGGATGAGGCCGCCCGGCGAGCTCGCGATGAGCTCCTGCCGCGCCGCCTCCGCGAGCGGCGTCCCGATCGAATCACAGTTCTGGATGCGCGCGAGAGGTCCCACCTTGTACCAGCCGGCGTCCGGGCCGCGCGAGACGATGAACGGGAACTTCATGTAGCTCCAGGAACGCACGTTCTCGCGGAGATGCACCCCGTAGTCCTCGGCCGCGACGCCATCGAAGATGATGACGCCATCGGCGTCGCGCGCACGCAACACGCCGTCGTAGAGATCGAGCTTCCCGTCGTGCCCCACCAGCGAGAGGAGGCTCGAGCGGACGGTGCCGAACCGCTCGTAGAGGTCGCGGTTCTGGCGATGGAGCTCGGCGACGAGCCTCACGCCGGACCGGGCCCACTCGAGCACCTCCGGAAGCGGGCCGAGGAGCTCGTCGCGCTCCGCGGCGGTGACGGCCTTGTTCACGCCGCCCGGGATCGAGCCCGTGCCGTG
>CAZXSG010000849.1:0-2767 GCA_964643185.1 uncultured Holophagales bacterium | reverse complement strand
GGCCGATGGGGGGTGGAAAGAGCGCCGGGGTGGTGGGCACCGCCAGGCTCACGAGGGCGAGAGCCGCCACGATCACGAGGGCCATCTCCCGAAGGCGCGGTACCTCTCCGGGGAGGAGGCCGGGCCCGGCGACCGGGGTCTCGTGCGTTCCCGCCACCAGCGGATTCTCCCCCTGGCTGCGCAGTACACTTCCCTCGTGTCGACCGTCGCTCATTCATCCTTCGTGCGGCTCGACGTCCTTGCCCTTCTCGCGCTGACCCAGGCGACGAGCCCGCCCACGCCGGCCGACCCCGCCGTGCGGGCGCGCGCCGCCCTGACGGCGCGGCTCGCGAAGGACGACATCCCGGCGCTCAGTGCCGCCGTCGGGCTGCGGGGAAGAATCGTCTACTCCGAGGCCTTCGGACACGCGGACCGTGAATCGCGGAAGGCCGCGAAGACGTCCACACAGTTCGGCATCGGCAGCGTCACCAAGGCCCTCACGATGGCGCTCGCCGGACGTCTCGTCGACCAGGGCAGGCTGGACCTCGACGCTCCCGTCGAGCGCTATCTACCCGGGTTCCCCTACGCGGGCCGCGGGATCACGACGCGCCTCGTCGCCGGGCATCTGAGCGGGCTCGGGGACGACTTCGCGAATGCCAACCGTCTCACGACGAAACGCTACGACACCGCACGGGCGCTTACCGAGATCCTGAGACAGGCTCCCCTGGGCCCGGCGGGAGCGGAGCACGCGTACGGCACCGGGACGTACACCGTGATCGCGGCCGTGATCGAGAAGGCCTCGGGCGAGCCCTTCGAGAAGGCGATGCGGCGCCACGTTCTCGAGCCTCTGAAGCTGACCTCCACGGTGCCGAACGACCCGCGCGCGACGATGCCGGCCCGCGTGACGTTCTACGAAACGGATTCCGCGAACAGACCCGTGCGCGCCCCGCGCTACGACCCGAGCCACAAGCTCGCGGGCGCGGGCTATCTGTCGACCGCCGAGGACCTCGTGCGGTTCGGCTCGGCGCTCCTCTCACCTGGGTTCCTCTCGGAGACGACGCTCGAGCAGCTCTTCACCCCTCTGAAGACCACCTCCGGAACGGACACCGGCATCGGACTGGGCTTTCGTATCGGACCGGAGGCCTGGCCGGGCATGGGCTGGACGATCGGACCCGACGACAGACCGCGGCGCATCGTTCATCAGCCCGGCGGAGGGCCCGGCATCTCCTCGTGGCTCGTGATCGACCGCGACGCGCAGCTCGTGGTCGTCGTCCTCGCGAACAAGACCTCCGCGAACGTCGGCGGCAAGGCGTTCGACGAGGTCTTCGAGGCTTTCCTCCCCGGCCACTGAGTTCGCATCGCGATCGTGACAGACAGAGGAGCGTGAAGATGAAGACACAGGGGGCGCGGCGCCTATCCCTCGAAACGGCCCGCGCCGTGTGGACGCGCAAGCAGGGGCTCGCCGAGCCCCTCCCCGGAACGCTGGCCGACGTGGTCGCCCGCGCCGGCTGGCTGCGGACTCTGGGCGGCGCGGACGTGTATCTCGCCGCGCGGGCGCGCGTGCCGGGACTCACGAAGGCCGCGCTCGACGCCGACGTCGCCGCACGCGCCCTCCAGCCCATTCCCGCCGCGCGGAGCTGCATCTACCTCGTGCCCCGAAGGCACGTGGCGCTCGCGCTGCGGCATGCCGAGTCCACCTGGCGGAAGCGGGCCGAGCAGGAGATCGTCAAGGCCGGCGCGACCTGGAAAGAGGTCCTTTCGGCCGGGCGCGCGGCCCTCGAGACGCTGGGCAAGGCCGAGCTCTCGACAGACGCTCTCCGCCGCGCCCTGCCCAAGGGCGCCGCGCGGAGCCTCGGCGATGCGGGAAAGAAGATCGGCCTTTCCTCCACGCTGCCCACGGCGCTCCGCGACCTGGAGTTTCGTGGCCTCCTCGAACGGCGGCCCGAGACGGGGCTCGACTCCGAGCGCTACGTGTGGCGAAGACCGCCGCACAGTGTCTTCGAGGATCCGGCTCTGCCCGCTCTACCAAAAGAGAGGGCCGCACTGTCGGCCCGGCTCCTCGAGATCTTTCTCGCGCAGGTGGGTCCTGTGACGCTCGACCACTTCGCCGACTGGGCGGGCCTCGGAAAGGGTGAGGCAAAGGCTGCCCTCGCCGAGGTGGACGCGACGCCCATTCCCGTCGAGGGCTATTCCGAGGACGCTCTCGTGCTGACGAAGGAGCTCGACGACGTTCGAAAGGCGCCGCCCGTCACGGGGGTCGCGCTCCTCACGTTCGCGGACGTCCTTCTCACGTCGCACGGCGGACCCGGTGTGCTGGTTCCCTCGGCCGAAGCCACCCGTCACGTCGCGGTGTGGGGCCGCTCGTCCACGCAGTCGCTCGGCCAGGCCAAACACATGGCTCAGCGCGCCTTCGTCGTCGACGGCGGCGTCGCCGGCTTCTGGGAGTACGACCCCGGCTCGGAGAAGATCGTCGTCGGACCGTTCAGCCCACTGACGGCGAAGGTGAAAAAGCTGCTCGCCGCGCGAGCCGAAGACCTCGCGCACTTCATCACGACCGAGATCGGGCACGCGCGGAGCTTCAGCCTCGACACGGACGACGGCGTGCGCGAACGGGCGAAGGCCGTGCGCGCCATGGCCGGGTAAACGGGCAGATCAGCCTTCCGCACCCCGTCCGCGCAGGAGCTCGGCAATCGCGGGCAGCTCGAGGTGCTCGGCCCAGCCCAGCGGCGTCCCCTGGTTCACGCGGTCCCGTGCCGTGAGGTCGGCGCCCGCGTCGAGGAGGATCTCG
>CAZXSG010000848.1:1276-2770 GCA_964643185.1 uncultured Holophagales bacterium | reverse complement strand
AACCGCGGGGATCCAGGGCGGGCGGCTCGTGGCGCTGGGCGACGACGGGGTGTCGGCCGCCAAGGACACGCGCTCGTTCCTGTGGCCGGGGTTCACGCGCTTCGAGCCCGCGGCCGATCTCCACGCCCGCAAGTCCATCGTGCGCAACCACGTCGCGATGAGCCCCCCGATCGTCATCGACGCGCGCATGAAGCCCTGGTTCCCGAAAGTGGTCGAGGCCGACCCCGAGACGATCCGCCTCGTCGACCGGCGCTTCAGGGAGTACTTCCCGAGGTCGTAGGAATTAGACTGCGTCCTTCAGGTGGAGGGGACATGCCGATCGAGGTCGGACAGCTCCTGGCGGATTGGGGCGAGCTGACGCTCGCCACGCTGCGCCAGGCGACCGACTGGAGGAAAGCGAACGGCGGCTCGATCGAGCGCGCCCTGCTGGCTGTGGGCGCCGTCACCGAGGAGCACCTCACGGAGGCGCTCTCGAAGGTTTCGGGCGTTCCCGCGATCGACCGGAGCTCTCTCCTCGTGGCCGATGCCTCCGTCGTGGGCATGCTGCCCGCTGAAACCCGTCGCCGGCTTCGCGCGCTGCCCTTTCAGCGCCACGGCAACACCCTTCACGTCGCCACCTCCGACCCCAAGAACCCGATCCTCGAGACCGGGCTCGTCGCCTCCACGGGCTGCGAGGTGAGGCTCTTCGCGCTCGCGGGCCCCGTGCTGGAAGACGTGATGTTGATCTTCGAGCGGCGGGAGGCCCGCGGCTTCACGCCCGCGCCGCAGCGGAGCCCCACGCCGCCCCCCTCGGCGCCCCGCAACCGCGTCGTCCTGCCCGAGCCCGAGGGCGAGCGGCTGGGCGACGAGACGGCGGCGGAGCAGCACGACCCGCCGGCCCTCGAGGCCTTCGAGAAGCTCGCGCGGGCGCTCCTCCTCGACGCGATGAAGACGGAAGCCTCGGGGATCCTGCTGGGAGTCGACCGCATCGGCGGCTTCGCGCGCTCGTTCCACTCGGGTCATCCGCCCCTCACGCGGCGCATGCCCGAGGAGGTCGTCCCGCTCCTCGTGGAGTGGCTCGAGAAGGCCATGGCGAAGGGGCTCGTCGTGGAGCGGCGGGGCGACGACGGATCCTCGAGGCGCTATCGCGCCGAGCGCTCCGAGACCGTCCACGGCCTGCTGCGAGTCCTCCTCACGGAGCTGGACGCCACCTCGATCGGGCAGGAGCCGGAGCCCCCGAAACCTCCCGAGCCCGATCCCGTCCCGCAGAAGTTCCGCGACCGTACACCGTCGGCATCGATGCCACGGCCTCCCCGTCCCGTCACGGTGGAAACGCACACGGTTCGAGCGGCGGCCTGCGGCCACGTGGTGGACGCGACCGACGTCTTCTGCCCCGTCTGCGGCGACGTTCTCTAGATTTGTTCAGCCCTCCGGGCCGGGAAACGCCTCCGGCGCGCTGAAATTTTCAGTTTCGCTTCTGGAGGTTCTTGGCGATGACCATGCGCTGGATCTCCG
>CAZXSG010000848.1:0-1176 GCA_964643185.1 uncultured Holophagales bacterium | reverse complement strand
AATTTTCAGTTTCGCTTCTGGAGGTTCTTGGCGATGACCATGCGCTGGATCTCCGACGTCCCCTCGTAAATCGTCGTGACGCGCACGTCGCGGTAGAGCCTCTCGACCTCGTACTCCTTCGAGTAGCCGTACCCGCCGAAGATCTGAACGGCCCGCGCCGCGACGCTGTTGGCCGTCTCCGAAGCGAACAGCTTCGCCGCGCTGGACTCGGCCGAGAACTTCGCGCCCGGCTGCTCCGAGAGCCAGGCCGCGCGGTACGTGAGGAGGCGTGCCGCCTGGATCTCCGTCCAGAGATCGGCGAGGCGGAAGGCCACGGCCTGATGGTCCCAGAGCTTCTTGCCGAACGTCTCACGGGTTTCGGCGTACGCGGCAGCCAGCTCGTAGCACGACTGCGCGATGCCCACCGCCTGCGCCGCGATGCCGATGCGCGAATGGTCGAGGGTCGTCATCGCGATCTTGAAGCCCTGCCCCTCGGCACCCAGGAGGTTGGTCCCGGGCACCTCGACGTCCTCGAGGAACACCATCGCCGTCTTCGACGCGCGGAGGCCCATCTTGTCTTCCGGAGCGCCCACGCGGAACCCCGGCGTCCCGGCGTCCACGAGGAAACCCGATATCCCTTTCGTGCCCTCGGCGCCCGTCCGCGCCATCACCACGAACCACTTCGCGACGCCGGCGTTCGTGATCCAGGCCTTGGCGCCGTTCAGGATCCAGCGGTCGCCCTTCTTCTCCGCGCGCGTCTTCTGGTTCGCGGCGTCGGAGCCCGACTGCGGCTCGGTGAGCATGTATCCCCCGAGCGCGGCGCCGGAGGCGACCTCCGAGAGGATCGTCCGCTTCTGCTCCTCGGTGCCGAACTTCAGCACCGGGTAGCAGAAGACGGAGTTGTTCACCGACATCGTGACGGCCGTGGAGGCGCACACCCGCGCGAGCTCCTCGACGGCGATGACGTAGCTCGTGGCGTCGAGCCCGGCTCCGCCGTACTCCTCGGGAACCATCACGCCCAGGAGGCCCAGCTCGCCGAGCTTCCCGATCACCTCGGCCGGGAACTCGCCCGTCTTCTCGCGCTCGGCGACGCCGGGACGGATCTCCTTCTCGGCCAGCTCGCGCACCATGGCGCGAATCGCGCTCTGTTCGTCGCTCTCGCGAAAGTCCATGTCAGCCTCCCTCGCCGCCGGCCGG
>CAZXSG010000847.1:0-2776 GCA_964643185.1 uncultured Holophagales bacterium | reverse complement strand
AGAACCTCGCGGTGATCTCGGGCATCGGCTGCTCGAGCCGTCTGCCCGGCTACGTGAAGGCCTACTCTTTCAACACCGTGCACGGGCGGGCGCTACCCATCGCCACGGGCCTCAAGCTCGCGCGGCCCGACATGACCACGGTGGTCGTGGGCGGCGACGGCGACGGCTTCTCGATCGGCCTCGGCCACGTGCCGCACGCCATTCGCAGGAACCCCGACCTCACGTACATCGTTCTCGACAACGGCATCTACGGCCTCACGAAGGGCCAGTCCTCGCCCACGACCGCGATCGACGTGAAGGTGAAGAAGGGGCTCGCGGGAGCCGACGACGAGCCGATCAACCCCGTGCTCCTCGTTCTGGCCTCGGGCTGCGGCTTCGTGGCGCGGTCGCATGCGGGGAACCTGCCCCACCTCCGGCAGATGTTTTCCGAGGCGATCCGGTATCCGGGCTTCTCGTTCGTGCACGTCCTCGCGGGCTGCGTGACCTACATGGGCCAGGGCTACGCGCAGGAGATCTACGGCCGCTGCGCGGTGCTCGAGGGCCACGACCCCTCCGACGCCGGCGCCGCGATGCAGCGCGCGCTCGACGAGAAGTTCGCGCTCGGAGTGCTCTACCGCCGCGACCCGCCCCGCGCCGTCGCCTAGACGGAGGGGTCAGCTCAACGAGTCGAGGGCGCTGACGAGGGTGTTCGCGTCGGGCCGGCGTTCAGTGAAATGCGCCCTCTCCGCACACGGCGATTACGACACCCAGGACTCTGAGCGAATGCGGTTCCCGCAGCGAACAGTCCTCGCACCGCGTGCCGTCGTGGAATACGAGCCCGCCGTCACTCCTGAGCAGACGGCCGGCGGTCATCACGCCGTCGTACCGGCAGAGGATGAGATCGCCGGGAGCGACGTGGGTCGTCGGACGAACGACGACCCAGTCGGTGGCCCGGATGCCGGCATCGGGCATGGTTTGCTTCGCCTGGTACGCGATGGCGGCTGGCTCGTCCTGAAGCGAGCTCATCGACCGCGCTCCTCAGGACCCGGGGCGCGTGGCCACGCCATCATCGATGCGGCCGAGGAGCCGGAGGAGCCCGTCCAGGATCGTGAGGGGATGCGGCGGGCATCCGGGGATGAAGAGGTCGACCGGTAGTAGGTTCGTGCCACCGTCGTGCAGACCAGGGTGCCCGGAGTAGATACCGCCGGAGATGGCACATGCGCCGACCGCGATCACGATCTTCGGCTCCGGGATCGCGTCGTACGTCTTTTGAACCGCCAGGCGCATGTTCTCTGGCACGGGGCCCATGAGGAGGAGCCCGTCGGCGTGACGTGGCGACGCCACGTATTGGATTCCGAACCGGCCGAGATCCCATCCGATCGTGCCGAGAACGTTCACGTCGGACGCGCAGCCGTTGCAGTCGCCGGCGCTCACCACCCGGAGCTTCAGGGACCGGCCGAAGAGGCGGCGGAGCTGCGTGTCGAGCGCTCCCGCCAGCCTCCTTTCCTCCCCCGAGACCACGAGATCCTCGCGGGTCCGCGTGGCGAGGCGGTAGTCGTTGGTGAACGTGATCGCGCCCTCCGGGCAGGCGCTCTCGCATTCGGGGCAGAAGATGCAGCGGCCGAGATCGACGGTGACGCCGGCGTCCGCGACGGTGATCGCCTGTGTCGGACACACGTCGGCGCAGACCCGGCAGCCGGCTGGGCACAGAAGGGAATCGACGACCGGCGCTCCGCGGTAGTGCGAAGGCAGCGCAGGCGCAGGTCCGTCGGGATAGCGCATCGTCTGATGCCCCTGCCGAGCGCGAGCGAGCAGTGCCTTCAGCATCGGAGCCTCCTGGATCTAGAGATCGTGGCCGCAGTACGAGAGGTTGAAGCTCTTGTTACAGAGCGGGAAGTCGGAGATCTGGCCGTCCCGGAGCGCGAGCGCGAGGCCGAACCAGTTGTGGAACGAAGGGTCGGTGATTTTGTAACGCGCGAAGCGGCCCTCGGGATCCGTGATCGCGACGTGACAGATCTCGCCCCGCCACCCTTCGGTGAGCGACACGACGATGCTGTCCGCGGGGAGGCGCCCCACAGGGCCCGAACGGATCGGAGTCGAAGGCAGCGAGCCCAGCAGCTGCCCGACGAAGTCGGCAGAGCGCTGCAGCTCCAGCCACCGCACGAACGCGCGCGAGTTGACGTCGCCGTAGTGCGCGGTCATCACGGGGATGTGGGCGAAGCGGTAGATGCCGAACGGGAAATCGTGGCGCACGTCGATGCTGCGGCCGCACGCCCGGGCCGCGACGCCCACGAGCCCGGCCTCCTCGCACTGGTCGGCGGTCACGGTGCCGGTGTTCTCGAAACGCTCCATGACGCTCGGTGTCGTCCACAGGAGGCCGGCTGCCTCGACCGCGTCCTTCGTCGCGACCCCGAGGCGGGCGACGAGGGCCGCGATCCGGTCTTCGGAAACGTCGAAGAGAACGCCGCCCGGACGCACGAGCCCCCGCCCGAAGCGCGAGCCGCAAAGCTCCGCGGTGAGGTTCAGATAGTCGCCGCGGATGCGCCCGCAGTAGGCCGCGGCGGGCAGATACGCGACATCGCCGCTCAGCGCGCCGAGATCGCCCGTGTGGTTCGCGAGCCGCTCCAGCTCCAGAGCGATCCCGCGGAGCGCGTGCGCGCGGGCCGGCACGTGCGTTCCCGTGAGGGCCTCCACGGCCTGTGCGTACGCGAGCGTGTGACCGATGGTGGTGTCGCCGGCGGCCGTCTCCATGTAGGGGATGGTCCTCGCGCCCGGCCCGCCGGTCAGCGCCCGCTCG
>CAZXSG010000846.1:0-2778 GCA_964643185.1 uncultured Holophagales bacterium | reverse complement strand
GCGATGCGTCGGGTGGCGTCGAGCGCGTCGACCGGGAGGTGGTGGAGGACGCCGCAACCGTCTACTTCCCGGGCACAGCCTACGACTTCGCGTCGGGATCGTTCACCCACTGGATCGATGGGCTGGACGACCTGCCCGCCGACGAGGAGCTCCTTGCGGTGGTCCACTTCGAGGGCTATCCGGTTGACGCATTCAAGGCACTCGCGGCGGCCGGTGTGAGTGTCCTGCGGCACCTGCCACAGGATGGCCGGCTCGTCTACGGAAGCCGGCTCGCTCTTCAGACGGCTCGTTCGCTGCCCTTCGTGGATGGCGTGCTGGAGATTCCCGCGGGTCCCAAGCGCGTCGGGGTGGACCGCTTCATCGCGGAATGCGACCCGGGAGGGCCTCACCTCACGAGCGTGCAGATGGTGGATTTCGGCGGTGCCTCGAGCCCGGCACGGGACTACATCGTCGCGACGTTCGGATCGCTGCCCTACCCTCTACCGGCCTACAGCGGCCTCGTTTCCTACAACGTCTTCGCGACCCCGGAGCAAGGCATGGCTTTGAGCCGGTTCGCCGAGGTTTATCTCGTGGACCGACGTTCCGGGTTTCAAGGATTCAACGGGTGCTCGGTGAATGGGGAGTGACTGGCTCCGGCGATCGCGAGAGCGAGAGCACTACGCATCGCGCCCTGCCCGAAAGTCGCTGAAGAGCGCCTCCCCTTCAGGCCACGGACCGTAGCCCGCGGCGCCGTTGATGTGGCCCGCGTCGCCGATCGACACGAGCCGGCTCCCCCAGGCGGCCGCGAACGCCGTCGCCCGGTCGAAGGAGACGTACTCGTCGTTGGTGCTCGCGACGACGAGGCTCGGGAACGGCAGCTTCACGAGCGGCATGGGCGCGAAGCCTCCGGTCTTCTTCGGATACGACGGCGCCTCGACGTCGCTGGGCGCCACGAGGAACACCCCCGCGATCGCCGAGCGCGGCTCCGACCGCGCCCAGTGCGCCACGAGCGTGCACGCGAGGCTGTGCGCCGCGAGAAACGGCGGCTCCGCGCACTCCGAGATGGCCTGCTCGAGAGCCGCGACCCACTCGGCGCGCTCGGGCTCGTCCCAGCTGCGCTGGGGAACGCGGCGCCAGTGAGGATTCACGCGCTCCCAGTGCGTCTGCCAGTGCTCGGGCCCGGAGTTCCAGAGTCCGGCGACGGTGAGAACGGGTGCGGTCGACATGCGCTCGTGATTCTACGGAGCGTCGGCAATCCACCGCGTACCGCAGAATCGAATGCGGACTGCATGATCAAAGCCCCGCCTCCCTCACTCGTCGCCCTCGCCGCCGTCGTCGGCGCCGCCATCCTCGTGGCCGGAACGTGCTCCGCGGCAGTTCCGTCGGAGCGCTGGCTGGGTCCGTGCGTCTCGGGCAGCGGAGCCGCGGGCAGCCGATACACCACGACGCTCACGCTCGGCGACGGGCCCCTGGGCCGCGGTACGGCCGTGACGCTCGAGTACTGGGCCTCGGGGAGGCTCGTGGCGAAGGAAGCGGTGTCGATTCCCGCTGGCGGCACCCTGCGACGCGCGGCGCCCGCGGCGCTCGAGGGCGAGGGCGCATTCCTGGTGCGTGCGGTCTCCGACGACCCGATCGCCGCCTTTAGCGAAACGGCGAACCAAACGGACGCGGGCCGCTTCGGCGTTGCCGTGTCGTCGTTCGCGCCCGAGGAGACGCTCTCGACGGGCGACGTCGCGACGTTCCGCGGGGCGTCGGCTTCGACCGATCCGCGTGGCACGCGAGGGAACGCAGGCCTTCTGTGCCTCCCGGGCGGGGCTTGCGCCGCCACGTTCACGGCGATCGCGGACGACGGCCGCCCGCTCGGCAGCCGAACGCTCGAGGCACCGGCCGCGGGCGCCGTGCAGCAGAGCCTCTCGGCGCTGATCCCGGAGGCTCTCGGCCTCGACGGTCTCAGCGTTGTCGTCACGGCCACGAGGGGACGCTTCCGGCCCTACGTCGTGCGGAACGACAACCCGTCGAGCGACGGGGTGCTCGTGCCGTTCGCGATCGACAGAGCGCACGGCTCGACGTTCGTGTTCCCGCTGGGATGCCGGCTGAACCACGACTGCTGGGTCGCGAACTACACCGACCGGACGCGCGGTGCCGCCCGCGACTTCGCGGGCGGCACCGTGACCTATTCGAGGCACGACGGCACCGACTTCCTCATCAACGGCTTCACGGCCATGGACCAGGGTGTGGACGTCTACGCGGCGGCCGAGGGCGTCGTGACGCAGGCCGTGGACGGCTTCGACGACCGCTGCGTCACGGGCGAGTGCATCGGCGCCAACGGCATCGTCCTCCTCCATGCCGACGGCTCCGCGACCGAGTACCTGCATCTCCGAAAGGGCTCGCTCCTCGTGACTCCGGGCCTGCGTGTGGCCCGCGGGCAGAAGATCGCCGAGGTCGGGAGCAGCGGCCCCTCCACCGACACGCACCTCCACTTCGCGTGGCTCCTGCCCAATCCGTGGCGCACCGCCGACCCGTTCACGACGCCGGAGGACGGCCTCGTCTCACCCTGGGAGAAGCCGCTGGGCTATTCCGGTTTCAACGGCACCCGCCTCGCGCGCCTCGTGATCTCGGCCTCTCCACTGGCGGCGGCCTCGTTCTCTCTCGATCCAACGCCCGCGACCGCGCTGCGCATCGGGCAGATCGCCTACGCGCACCTCTACGGCATCCGCATCGCCCGGGGAACCCCCCCCACGCTCGGGCCCCGCGACGGCCCCGGAGCCGAGCGCAGCCGGAACACCTACCGCAACGCGG
>CAZXSG010000845.1:0-2782 GCA_964643185.1 uncultured Holophagales bacterium | reverse complement strand
CCCGGGGCCAACGGCACCGGCAACAACGTCATCTTCAATCCGGTCGGCCAGACCTTCACGGCCGGCTTCCGGATTGCCTACTGAGCCTCCCCTGGACCGGGCGGCGCCCCACCGCCCGGTTCTCTTTCTTACTTGCCTGAGGACTGCGCATGCTCGACCGACCGTTTGATCCCGAAACCCGGATCGTCTCCCGCAAGGACGAACCGCTGGTCATCGAGCGGGAGTGCGACATCTGCGTCGTCGGCTCGGGCGCCTCGGGCGCCTCGGCGGCGATCGAGGCAGCCCGCGCCGGGAACAGCGTGATCCTGGTCGATGGCCTGCCGTCGCTCGGCGGCCAGGCGGTCAATTCGATCATCGGCATGTTCTGCGGCCTGTTCACGCCGGGGCCGGACGGCACCCAGCTGACTCATGGCATCGCCGACGAGATTCTCTACGTGGACGACGGGAGCAGCGACGACTCGATCGCCGTCGCCCGCGGCCTCGGGCTCCGCGTCTTCGCCCACTCCCGGAACCTGGGCTACGGCGCTGGCCAGAAAACTCTCTTCCGTGAGGCCCTCGCGCTGGGCGTGGACTGCATCGTCATGGTGCACCCCGATTTCCAGTACAAGCCCGAGCTCATGCCCGCGATGGCGTCGATGGTGGTGCACGCGGGCTACGACCTCGTCCTCGGCTCGCGCCTCCTCGTGGGCGGCGCCCTGAAAGGCGGCATGCCGCGCTGGAAGTTCGTCGCGAACCGGTTCCTCACGGTCACCGAGAACCTGGCGATGGGCTCCTCTCTGAGCGAGTTCCACACGGGCTACCGCGCGTTCTCCGCAGACCTCGTGCGCACGCTGCCCCTGGCGGAGAACCGCGACGACTACGTCTTCGACAACGAGCTCATCGCGCAGTGCCTGTACTTCGGCCGGCCCATCGGAGAGCTCTCGTGTCCCGCGCGCTACTTCGACGAGATGGGCACGATCACGTTCGGGCCCGGAGTGAAGTACGGGCTCGGCTGCCTGAAGACGGCCGCCCGCCTGCTCGGGCACCGCACAGGCCTCGCGCGTTCCCCGCTGTTCGACCCGAAGGGCCGCACCGTTCGGGACTGGACCGAGGGGCGTCGGGTCGACGAGTGACGCCGAACGGTCTGCCTCAGGGCGGCGGGGCCGTGCCTCCCAGGAAGACGAACAGATTGAGGTAGATGGAATCGGCCGGGGTCTGCGCGCCGTTCCCGTTCGCATCACCGTTGCAGAGCGTCGGAGGCTGGGTTCCTCCGAGAAACACCGCCAGGTTCAGGAAGATCGAGTCCCCCGGCGTGATGGCGCCGTTGCCGTTGGCATCCCCCCGCACGGCGTACGTGAAGGCCGAGGTCAAGGTCGCGACCTGCGTATCGGGGTTGGTGACGACCACGTTGCCGGTCGCCGGCACCGTTGCCGGACGCGGCCCCGTCGTCGCCGTGATCTCCGTGGGCGTCACCAGGGTGACCGTGGCGGGGATGGTCGCGAGAACGACCTGCGCACCGGGCAGGAAATTCGTTCCCGTGATCGTGACGGTGCGTCCGCCGATCACGTTCGCGCAGCCGGGCGAGATACCCGAGACCGTGGGCGCCGGGCACGTCAGCGCGGAAACGGATGCGCTCGTGATCCCGCCGCCGTAGTTGATCGACGCCGCCCGCGAGCAGCCCGCATCGAAGAGAACGCTTCCGAACGTTCCGCTCCTCGAGCCGTGGGTCAGGAACGCATAGGTGCTGGGGGCGGGCGGCAGGAACGCGCCGAGCGGCACGATCTCGAGCGTTCCGCCGAGAGTCGCGAGACCCGAGACCGAGACCTGGTCGTACGAGGACGTCCCGGCCAGCTCGATGCGGAGCGTTCCCGAAGCCGTCTGGGTGTACGCGCCGCTGATGTTCAGGATCCCGGGCGACGCTCCGGGCGAGAGGAGACCGCTCGACGTCACGTTGCCGGTGAACGTCCCGGTTCCCGAGAGCCGGCCGGCCTGGAGATCGAGCCCGAGCTGGGCCTCGATCTGTCCACCCGAAAGGTCCACGGCGCCGCCGCTCACGGTGAACGCGTTGGTGAAGCGGAGCGTTCCGGTCTGTGCCTTCACGAGGGCACCGGCACCCGAGCTCTGGAACGGAACGCTCACGACCGCGAATCCCGCCCCGGTCGACCGGAGGAGCGTGCCCGTGCTCGAGAAGCCGCCCGGCCCGCCGGTGAGCTTCGCGGCGGTGCGCAGGTCCACGAGACCCGAAGACGTCAGGCCGCCTCCTCCCGAGAAGACGACGTTGAACGGCTCGAGGGCCACGAGGCTGCCCGCGATCTCGAGCGGTCGCTCGAGGCTCACGGTGGGAAAGCCGCCGCCGTTGACGAGCTCGAGCACCGCACCCTCGGGAACGCGGGCCGTGCCCGTGCCGCGCAGCGCGCCCGAGCTCCACTCGAAGAGCGAGGTCACGGTGAGGTCGCCCGTTCCCTCGTAGATGCGACCCATCCGGAACCGCTCGATCTCGATGTTCGTGTCCGATTGCACGAAGCCGCCGGAGCCGACCTCCACGAAGCCCCCGCCCGTGAACGCGATGCCCGGGAGGAGCACGTGTGCGAGCGCGAAGCTGTCGAACACGATGGCCGAGCCCGTCGCCACGTCGACGGCACCGGTCAGGGAACCGCCTCCGTCTCCGAGCCGCAGCCGGCCCGTCTGGACCTCGACTGTCCCTCCGGCGAGGTTGTCGAAGGTGCCGCGCACCAGCGATTCGCCCGTGCCTCCGCTCTTGCGGATCGTTCCCGCGTTCTGCGTGGTGCCGCCAGGCGACCCG
>CAZXSG010000844.1:0-2788 GCA_964643185.1 uncultured Holophagales bacterium | reverse complement strand
CTGGATCAGGGTCAGGCCGGTGACAACGTCGGCGTGCTCCTCCGCGGCATCGAGCGTGAAGACGTCGAGCGCGGCCAGGTTCTCGCGAAGCCCGGCTCCATCAAGCCGCACACCAAGTTCAAGGGCAAGGTCTATATCCTGTCCAAGGACGAGGGCGGCCGCCACACCCCGTTCTTCAACAACTACCGCCCCCAGTTCTTCATCCGCACGACGGACGTCACGGGCTCCACGAAGCTCCCCGCGGGAGTCGAGATGGTCATGCCCGGCGACGACGTCGAGCTCGAGATCGAGCTGATCGCTCCGATCGCGATGGAGAAGGGTCTCAAGTTCGCGATCCGCGAAGGCGGCCGCACGGTCGGCGCCGGCACGGTCACGGAGATCCTGGCGTAAACCTGGGTTCTCGAGAGCTTCGGAAAAGGAGGCGTCTTTCCAAAGACGCCTCCCTCTTCCGCGGCTTTGAGATTCGGCAAACGGGAAACACGGGAAACACGGGAAACGAGAAGAGAAGATGGCCAACGACAAGATCCGCATCCGGCTGAAGGGCTACGACTATCGGATTCTCGACCAGTCCACGGGAGAGATCGTGGACACGGCGCGCCGCTCGGGCGCCAAGGTCGCGGGGCCGATTCCGCTGCCGTCCGTCATTTCACGCTGGACGGTCAACCGTTCGCCCCACGTCGACAAGAAGTCGCGCGAGCAGTTCGAGATGCGGACGCACAAGAGGCTTCTCGACATTTTCGAGTGGACGCCCCAGACGGTGGACGCCCTCACGAAGCTCGAGCTCCCCGCGGGAGTCGAGGTCGAGATCCGAACCATGGGGAACCGGAAATAACAACCCCGGAGAGCCCGCTGCGCACGACGCATGGCCTCTGAAGGTGGAACGATGATCAACGGAATTCTGGGCCGCAAGGTGGGCATGACACAGATCTTCGAGGCCGACGGCACCGTGGTGCCCGTCACGGTCGTCGAGGCGGGTCCGTGTCTCGTCGTGCAGCGCAAGACGAAGGGCAAGGACGGCTACGACGCCGTCCAGATCGGCCTCGTGGGCCGGGTTTCGCCTCGCGCGCTGACGAACCCCATGAAGGGCCATTTCGAAAAGGCGGGCGTCCCGCCCATGAAGACCCTCGGTGAGGTCCGCTGCGACGAGGCCGATGCCTACGCCGCCGGGGACCGCGTGCTCTGCGACATCTTCAAGGAGCGCGAGCAGGTCGACGTTGTCGGCACGTCGAAGGGCAAGGGCTTCCAGGGCGTCATGAAGCGTCACCACTTCGCCGGCGGCGCGGCGAGCCACGGGTCGATGTTCCATCGCGCCCCCGGCTCGATCGGCCCGTCCGCGTTCCCGTCGCGCGTGTACCCCGGTACGCGCTCCTCGGGCCGCATGGGCGGACAGCAGGCCACGGTGCAGAACCTCGTGGTCGTCCGGGTGGACACCGAGAACCACCTTCTCTACATCCGCGGGGCCGTTCCGGGCGCGCGGAATTCGGTCGTCAAGGTCGTGCGCAGGCGGAACGCCGGCGCGAGCGCGGCGGCGTGAGGCGGGCGACATGAAAGCCAAGCACACTCCCTCCGTCGAGGACACCGCGGTGACGGTGGCCGTCCCCATCAAGAACCTGAAGAACGAGACGATCGGCGAAGCGTCCCTCCCGGGCGAGATCTTCGCGGTGCCGTTCCGCCGCCACGTCGTGTGGGAGGTCGTCAAGGCCATCCGCGCGCGTGAGCACGCCGGAACGCACAAGACGAAGTCGCGCTCCGAGGTCTCGGGAACCGGCAAGAAGCCCTTCAAGCAGAAGCACACCGGCCGGGCCCGCCAGGGCGGCGGCCGTCCGCCGATCCACCGCCACGGTGGAACGGTGCACGGACCGGTGCCGCGCTCCTACGCGCTGGCCGTGAACATCAAGACGAAGAAGGCCGCCCTCAAGTGCGTCCTCTCCGAGAAGGTCCGCGAGAACCACTTCATCCTGATCGAGAACCTCGATCTGGCCTCGCACAAGACGAAGGACCTCGCGGCCATCACGAAGGCGCTCGGCCTCGAAGGCAAGGCGCTCCTCGTGGACCACCGGGGCAACGTCAACCTCGAGCGCGCGGCGTCGAACAACCCCCACCTCATCGTGCGCGACGCGCTCGGCCTGGACGTGTACGACGCCCTCAACGCCAAGACGCTCGTGCTCACCGAAGAGGCTCTCCGCAAGGTGACCGAGGTGCTCGGATGATCAGGCAGCCCCAGGACATCATCGTCCGGCCTCTCCTCACGGAGAAGTCGACGCTCCTGACGCAGACGGCGAACACCCTCACGTTCGACGTGCTGCGTACCGCGAACAAAATCGAGATCAAGGCCGCCGTCCAGGCCCTCTTCAACGTGAAGGTCGACAGCGTCCGCCTCGTCCGGGTGCCCGGCAAGATCCGCAAGGTCGGCCGGTCCATCGGACGCGCGCAGGACCGCAAGAAGGCCTACGTGAAGCTCAAGGCCGGCGAAAAGCTGCCGGCCATCTTCGAGGGAGTGTAAGAAGCCATGGCGGTCAAGAGCTACAAGCCCACGTCGCCGGGCCTGAGGCAGCGCACGACCTCGAGCTTCGCCGAGATCACGGCGAGCCGTCCCGAGAAGTCGCTCACCAAGGGCAAGATGCAGACGGGCGGGCGCGACAACCGGGGTCACCTCACGTCCTGGTGGCGTGGCGGCGGACACAAGCGTTCCTATCGTCAGATCGATTTCCGTCGCGACAAGACCGGCATCCCCGCGAAGGTCGCGACGGTCGAGTACGACCCGAACCGCTCGGCGCGCATCGCGCTG
>CAZXSG010000843.1:0-2789 GCA_964643185.1 uncultured Holophagales bacterium | reverse complement strand
CCGAGCACGGGACGCATGTCACCGTCGCCATGGACGCGGAGTCGGATGGAGCACGCGCCGAGCAGAGAGCGAGACTCGACGCATACAAGTCGTCGTCGGGGTAGGCCGAGATTGCGGCCGAGATGACGAGGGGGTGTCGCGGGTCGGAGCCCTCCACGAAACCCTTCTGCATCGTCTCGACGGCCTTCTGCGCCTGAACCTTCGTGGCTTCCACCAGGAGCACGAGGAAGCGGTCGAACCGGTCCCGGCCGAGCACGTTCACGGCTCGCGTGTGCTGCAGGAGGAGCCCAGCGACCTTCGGCAGCAGCGCCTCGGCGTAGGCGGAGCCCTGTTTCTGGGACGCTTCGTTGAGACCGTGGACGTGCAGCGTCGCGAAGGCCACCGAGCCGCTGTTGCGCTCGGCGCGGCGGATTTCCTGCTCGAGGCGCTTGAGCAGCACCGCCTTCTTGTAGAGCCCGGTCGGCGCGTCGCGTTCCGTCTGGCGCTCGATCGCCTTGATGAGGCGGGCGTTGTGGAGCGCGATGGTGCCCGCGTCCGCGAGGAGCGAGAGCCGGCTCGCGTGATCCGGGATCCAGGTGCCCTTGCGGAGCGTGAGCGAGAGCACGCCGACGAGATCGTTCCCGTGAATGAGGGGTAGCGCGAGGATCCGGCCGGCCAGATCGTCACCGAAGGACACGACGCCCCGCTCGAGGTAAGCCTTCACCACCGGATGGGTGTTGTGGTCGAAGGCCACGGTCTTTCCGGTTTCCGAGCCGTCGTTGCCGCTCTTCACGGTGATCTTGAAGACCTTGTTCGCCGGATCCGCGTCCCAGAACTGAGCCGCATCCGCCCGCAGGAGGGTCGCGGACTGCTCGCAGAGGATCTGCTTGATCCGGGCTTCGTCGAAGGTCGTGGTGAGCGACCTCCCGACCTCCCGCAACCGCTCGAGGAAGCGCCGCGACTCGCGCTCCCTCACGAGGAGGCGCGCGGCCGTGACCGCGAGCGAAACCTCGATGGCGAGGGTCTCGAAGGAGCGCAGGAGCGAGCCCACGAACTCGGGGCCGCGGCCTCCCGTGACGGCCGCCAAAACACCGATCACCGCGCCCTGCGACGCGAGCGGCACGGCCAGGAGGCTGATCGGACGCGGGAGGTTCTTCACGAGGCCCGGCGCCGGAATGAGCGCGAGACCGTCCTTGTGGGCGAGGACGTCGGGCAAGAGGACCCGCGCTCCCTCGGCCGAGAGCTGCGAGAGCAGAGCGTCGGGGATGCCTTCGGAGGGTGCGGTGCCCTCGGTGCCCCGCATGTGGATCGCCGAGCCGCCCGGCAGCTCGCCGATGGGCGAGAGACGCACGGCGAAGAGGTCGAGGTCCAGGTGCGGGCCCGCCTCCTCGACGGTGCGCGTGAGGATGGCCTGGACGTCCGTGAGGCCCGCGAGAGCGGCATGGACCCGCGCGATGAACGTGGCGCGTTCGGCCTCCCGCCGCTCCGACTCGAGGAGCCGGGCCTTCTCGAGCGCGCCGGCCGCGAGCTTGGAGAGCTCCTGCGCGAGGCGCATCTCCTGAGGCGTGAGCGAGAACGAGCCGCGGCGGGACATGGTGAGGAAGCCGAAGACCGCCTCGGGCGTCGCGAGCGGAAGCGACATGCGGCGCCGCCTCGCGGAGCCACCCACCGTGGACTCGGGATCGTCCTCGAACGCGGGGCCGTTGGCCGCGAGGCACTTCACGAGAAGCGGATCCTGCTCGATCGGAACGGGCCCCGTCGTGTCGTTGCCCGGGAACGTCCCGGTGCTCGGCCCGTGTGTGAGGAGCCTCTCCACCTCGCGCGTCGCCGGGTTGTAGCGGTGCGCGATGATGCGGTCGAAGTCGAGCTCCCGTGCGAGAGACGCCACGGTGAGCCGGATGACCTCGTCCGCTTTCAGCGAGTGGAGCGCGCCCGAAGCCAGCTCGAAGAGCGCCACCGCCTCCTCGCGCCGCTTCATGAGCGTGCCTAGCGTGCGCTCGCGCTCGAGGACGTGGCCCACGGCCCGCGCGAAGAGGCGAACCGTTTCGTCGAAATCGGGGGCGGTCGCGCTCTGGCCGGCGGCGACGCCGAAGACTCCGCGGATCTGGTCGCTGGCCTTCACGGGCACCGCGGCGAACGTGATGCCCGAGTCGCTCGTGCGGGAGGCACGGCCCTGCGCCAGCGATTCCTGGAGGTGCTGCGTCAGACGCGTCTCGGAAGCCGAGGCGAGGAGGGAGCGGCCCGACTTCGTGATGGGGGGGGCACCGCCCGAGGGCAGGAGCGCGACGGCGGACGCGTCGAGGTAGGCCAGCGCGGCGTCCAGGATGCCGCTCAAGGCCTCGTCCAGGAGCAGTCCTTCACGGAGAGCTCCCTCGAACGCTTTGAGCAGAACTTTCTCGGGGGTCGGAGCGGCCATACTTTCTGTAAGGCTGAGCTTACTTCAGAGGGGGTCGGGCCGGCGGCTCCGCCCCGCCAGGATCTGCGCGACCATGAGGAGCATTCCCAGATCCCTCACGATGACCATCTTCATGTCGAGGAAGCGCTCCTCGCGCGTCCGGTTCGCCGCGGAGACGTCGAAGCAGCCGCAGTCGATGGGGTTGTCCCAGGCGAGGTTCAGCGAGATCGCCAGGATGAACGTGACGAGGAGCCCGCCCACGATCGCGGCCGAGGTGCGCGTCCAGATGCCGACGACGAGCGCCAGGCCCACGAGGATCTCGAGCCAGGGGAGCACGAGGGCGGAGACATTGACGAGCCCCGCCGGCACGATGCGGTAGTTGTAGATCATGTGCGCGAACGAGGGCGGGTCCCCG
>CAZXSG010000842.1:0-2793 GCA_964643185.1 uncultured Holophagales bacterium | reverse complement strand
GCTCCCTGTGCTCTCGAGGAGCGCGTGCGCGATCTGGCCTGCGCCGCGGGCGCGTTCGAGGCGCAGACCTTCTCGTTCGTCTCGCCCGAGGAGAACGCGCCCTTCGCGGGGATCGCTCCCGGCGACACCGTGAAGCTCTCGAACCCTCTCGGCGAGGTGTTCTCGATCCTCCGCGCGACGCCGCTCATCGGGCTCCTCGCGAGCGCCCGGCACAACGTGCGGCGCGGCCGCGCGGACGTCGCTCTCTTCGAGGTGGGCCGCGCGTTCGGTCGCACGGGTCGGGAGATGAAGGAGCGGCGCGCTCTCGCGTTTCTCCTCGCGGGCGCGTCCTCACGCCATCACTCGGCGGATCCGAGGCCCGTGGATTTCTTCGACGGGTCTGGCTTCGTCGCCGCGATCCTCGGTGCGCTCGGAGTTCCGGGCTGCTCGTTCAAACCCGTGGCGTTGCCGTTCCTCTCCGCGGGGCGCGCGGCCGAGGTCGTGACCGAGTCTGGCCTGCGGCTCGGTTGGGTGGGCGTTCTCTCGCCCGCGCTCGCTTCGACCTACGACCTCGTCGAGCCCGTCGTGGGTGAGCTGGACCTCGGGGCGCTGCCCGCAGCGCCGCCGGTTCTCACGGTCGCGTTCCCCTCGCGGTATCCGGGCAGCGACTTCGATCTCACGGTCACGCACCTTCTCGAGGTGCCCTTCGACACCCTCCGCGGCGCGGTGTCGGCGGAGGCTCCCGCGGAGCTTCTCGCCGTCGACGTGCGCAGCCGGTACCAGGGGCCGGGCGTTCCGTCCGGCTCCGTCAAAACGTCCCTCAACCTTCGTTTCGGCTCGCCCGAGCGCTCCCTCTCCCGCGACGAGGTGAACGCCTGGCGAGAGGCGGCGGCCCGCAAGCTGCTGGCCCTGCCCGACACGAAGGTCGACGGCTTCTAGAAGAAAGAGCACAGCATGGCCAAGAGCGACGGCAAGGACAAGGAAACCCGCAACGCAGCCCCTCAGCCCGAGGAGAACGCCGCGGCCTTCGAGGCCGTGTTCGCCGCCCTCGAGGAGAAGGTCGAGAAGCTGTCGGGCCGGGTGAAGGAGCTCTCGAGCGAGAACGCCCGGCTCAAGGCCGCCGTCGTCGAGACCGTGGCCGACCGGGATCGCCTGAAGAAGGAGATCGAGGATCTGCGCGAGATCACCGCCCGCGGCGGTGCCGCGGAAGAGAAGCTCGCCAAGTGCGAGGCCGAGCGCTCCGAGGTGAAGGGCCGCATCGAGCGCCTCATCGAGATGCTGGAGTCGGCAGAATCGGAACCCGGAGAACCTGCAGAGGCGTGATCCCGGCGGGAAGAGTTAGTCGAACGTGATGAGGCTGCCGGCGACCCAGCCGGCAGTCGTCGCCTCGTCGCCCGTGGCTTGCGCCGCGTGCCGTTCGAGCGCGGCGCCCAGCGCCTCGCCCCACGCGGCGATGTCGTGGGGCCGCTTCGCGGGATCCTTTTCGAGCGCGGCGAGGAGCAGCGCGTCGACCTCGTCCGGAATCCCCGTGACAATCGCCGAAGGCGGCAGCGGAATCGAAGTGGCGACGGTGAGGAACGCCGAGCCGATGTCGTCGGTGTCCACGAGCCTCGTGCCCGTCAGCGCCTCGTACACGACGACCGCAAGGGAGTAGACGTCGGTCCTCACGTCGAGCACCGAGCCGCGGACCTGCTCGGGCGACATGTACGCCGGCGTCCCCACCACCGTTCCCGTGAGCGTGAGCCCGCCCTCGGCTCCGAGCGACTTGGCGAGCCCGAAGTCGAGGACCTTGAACGCGAGCCTGGAGCCCGCCGCGGCCTCACGGAAGATGTTCTGCGGCTTGATGTCCCGGTGGATGATTCCCTCGCGGTGCGCGGCGGACAGCGCGGCGGCGCTCTGCCTCACGAGCGCGGCAACCTCCTCGGGGCGTCCCCGCCCGGCCAGCGCGATGAGGCTCGCGAGGTCGCAGCCTTCGAGCCGTTCCATCACGAGATACGCCGTGCCGTCTTCGAGCTCACCCGAGTCGAACACCGCGACGACGTTGCGGTGTGAAATCCGCGCGATGGTGCGGGCCTCCTGCTCGAACCTCACGCGCGTGCGGTCGTCGGCGAGCTGATCGGGCTTGATCAGCTTGATCGCGACGTCCCTCTCGAGCCTCTCGTCACGGGCCGCGAGCACCATGCCCATGCCGCCCTGTCCGAGCAGATTCTCGAACCGGTAGCGGTCGAGGAGCTTGTAGGGAACGGCCCGGGGCGCGTGGAGCTCGCCGCCGCAGAGCGTGCAGACCGTGGCCGTGTGGTCGAAGCAGCGCGAGCAGGAGCCGCAGACCTGGAGGGTCGCGATTCCGCGGTCGTGATACTCGCGAAGGGACGCGGCGCGGCTCGCGGCCGCGGCGTGCAGGTCGGACCTCAGCCGCTTCATCTCGAGCGCCGCGCCGAGCTGCTGCGCGAAGCCCACGAGGAGCCGCCTCTCGTCTTCCTTCAGCGCTCAGGGCAGCAGGATGACGAGGGCACCGTAGAGCTGTCCGGTGGGGCCCCGGAGGGGAACCGTGGTGCGCTGGTTCGGCGCGACCAGCGGGATCTCGCCCGACGTTCCCTGCGGCTCCGCCCGTTCCGGGCTGCGCACCGCGGTCGCCTCGACGGTCGAGAGGTCGGGCGGCGGGATGTCGATCCCGTCGGACGAGAGCGCTTCGAACCCGCCGCCTCGTAGCGCGAAGACGCCGAGCTCCAGCGCCCCGAGCGCGCGGCGCACCTCACCCGCCATCGCGACCGCCCAGCCCTCGACGTCGGACGCGGCCTGGGGCGCCGAGTCGAG
>CAZXSG010000841.1:0-2796 GCA_964643185.1 uncultured Holophagales bacterium | reverse complement strand
GCAGCTTCACGGGCTCGCCCACCTCGTACCGCCAGCCCCGCGAGCCCGAGCTGCCGGACCAGGCCTTCACCTCGCCCTGGTAGGTGCGCCCGTCGAACGTGTATTCGTACTCGTGGACGTACGTGGTGGAGCGCTTGCCCGGGTACTTCGAGATCCTCAGGACGGTCCCGGTGACCTGCTCCGTGGCGCGCAGGCGCCGCGTGATGGACACGGTGGCCACGATGGCCGGGAGCACGAGCGCCGCGAAGAGGACGAGGACGATGAAGACCACCTGGATGGGGTGGTCGCGGACATCCTCTTTGGTCAGGAGCCTCCACATGGGGCGGAGGGGAGGAGCGCCGTCAGGATCGGGATGCATCGCTCTCCCCCACAGCCACCCGTGGTGCAGCCCGTTTCCCGGGCGACCGCCTCGATCGTCTTCGCGCCACCGTCGATGGCCTCCTTCACGCGGGCGTAGCGGATTCCGTTGCAGATGCAGACCGGACGGTACTTGAGGAGGATGAGGGCGCGGCGCTTCTCGGCGGCCTCGTCGAGGGGCGGGTCTTCCCAGAGCTTCGTCATGCGGGGCGACCGGCTAGAAGTCTATCGTGTAGTGAATGGACGTCCGGTCCTTCACGCGGTCGAGGTAGACGACGCCGTCGAGGTGGTCGCTCTCGTGGAGCACCACGCGAGCATGGAAGTCTTCGGCCTCGTAGATGACGGGCTTGCCCGTTGGGTCGAGCGCGCGCACGCGGATTTTCTTCGGGCGCGGCACGCTCGCGGCCAGGAACGGCACGGAGAGGCAGGCCTCGACGTCCTCGATCTCGGTCTTGTCGAGGATCTCGAACTCGGGGTTGACGAGGATGCGCGGAGCCACCGCCAGATTGGCTGTTTTCCGACCCTTGCGTTCGGCTTCCACCATGTAGAGCACGATGCGGAGCGGCATGTTGACCTGCGGCGCGGCGAGGCCGGTGCCGTCGTACTCGACCATCGTTTCCATGAGGTCTTCGAAGAAGGGCTTCAATCGGCCGCGCTTGAGGTCGATGGTTTCGACCTCGGAGGCCCGCCCGCGCAGGACGGGGGCGCCGAGCTTGGAGACTTTGAGGATGGCCATGGAGGGAAGATTACCTGCGTCCCGGCAAAAGAAGCGATTCCCTCGCCAGGGGGTCTGGGGGGCCGGCGTAGGAGGCCCCCAGAAAAGGAATGGTGCCCAAGGTCGGAATTGAACCGACGACACCGCGCTTTTCAGGCGCGTGCTCTACCAACTGAGCTACCTGGGCACGAGAAGAGAACGACCGGGCACGTGAATTGCGGGTCGAGTGGCTCGACCGCGCGACGCGTTATAAGTGGCCCGCCTAGAATAGTCAATCTCATCGCGCCGCGACACTTCGCCGGCGCGCCCCTTCGAAAGGACCTCCATGAATCTCCTGCACGCCACGGTTCTCGCTGCCGTTCTGGCCAGCCCCGCCCTCGCCCAGGAAACGCCTCCCGCCGCGAAAGGCAGCGCCACGGCCGGGGCCGCGGGTCAGGACGTGTTCTGGGCCGAAACCTGGCCCAAGGCCCTCGAGAGCGCGAAGAAAATGCGGAACGGGCGGATCCTCGTACTCCTGGGTGAGGAGGACTGCGGCGATTGCCAGCGCATGGAGGCCCTGATCCTTCCCTCGACCTCGTTCTTTTCCTTCACCCGCGACAAGGTCCCCGTGCGGCTCGACTGGCGGGAAGGCGACGGCAAGATGCTCGCCGAGCGCTTCGGCGTGCCGAACGTCCCGGCCTGGCTGGTGGTCACGCCCGACCTCGTGGTCTCGGGCTTTCAGAGCGGCGTCATCAGCCAGCAGGGCTGGTTCGAGACGTTCACCGCCACCGAGCGGAGCTGGGGCGGCTACCTGAAGATGCTGGCCGACGAGCAGGCCGACCCGTCGAACTCCGAGGTGGTGTTCGCGGTCGCGCAGGAGACCTTCAAGCGGCGCGGCGACTCCCTCGCCGAGCCCCGCTTCACCCGGCTCTCCAAGGACGCGCGCACCCCGCCGGCCCTGAAGGATCAGTCGCTCGCGTACCTGGCCACGATCCAGCTCGATTCCAACCGTCCGAACGAGGCGGCGAAGACGCTCGACACGCTGCTCGCGACCTCGAAGGATCCCAAGCTTCTCGAACGCGCGGAGCTGAGCCGAGCCGAGGTGGAGATCGCGCTCGGCCGCAAGGACGTCGCGGTGAAGAAGCTCGAGGAATTTCGCGCCAAGCACCCGGCATCTCCCCTGGCGAAGGACGCGGAAGAGCTGCTGAAGCGTCTCGGAGGCTCGCTCTGATCATGCGCCGCGCCCTTCTCTCTCTCGCCCTTCTCCTCCCCCTTTCCGGCGCGGCCCAGCCCGCGATTCCGGGCTTGCCCGGCGCGCCCGGAGGGGATTCCGAGGTCCTCACGCTCCGGGTCGTGACAGACACGGCCCCTCTCGTCGCGGGCAGCCCGTTCAAGCTCGCGGTGGCCGTGGAGATCGGCACGAAGTGGCACATCAACAGCCACACCCCGAAAGAGGACTACCTGATTCCCACGGAGGTCGGGCTCCCGACGGTTGCCGGCATCACGTTCGAGCCGGTGATCTATCCCGCCCACCACGAGCGGAAGTTCGTGTTCAGCGAGACGCCGATGGCCGTCTACGAGGGACGCACGCTGTTCCTCGTGAACGGCAAGGTGGACGCGGCCGCCACGCCCGGTGAAGTGACGCTCCCGATCACGTTCGACTATCAGGCCTGCACCGACAAGCAGTGCGTGAGCGTCTTGCCGCCGCTCATGCGTTCGGTGACGTAGTCGGCGGCGACGTCCAG
>CAZXSG010000840.1:0-2796 GCA_964643185.1 uncultured Holophagales bacterium | reverse complement strand
CCGGCGCGCTCCACGAACGACCGCCTCCTCGAACGGGAGCATTCCGATCGAGAGGTCGATCGGAACGCCTGATTGCTCGTCCCTCAAGAGCAGAACACGGCTCGACTCGGCGAACTCCGCGGCATCAGCCATGCGCGGCTTGAACCCGGCAGCCTCGGCACTGCGGAGGAAACCCGGGATGGTCATGCGGCCAAGAAGGACGATGGCATCGACATCCTGCGTGATTCGCGGTCTTCCGACGAGTGCCACCGCGAGACCACCGATGAACACGTGCTCGATGCCCTGGGATCGAAGCCAACGCTCGAGGGGCTCGAGCGCGGCGAGAAGGGGCGAAATGAAATCAGGTACGCGCAAGGAAGCGACGCCGGATCTCTGCCCAGCGCCTCCGAACGGCAGCGAGTTCCTCCTCGGCCTTCGGATCCTCGTTGAAGGAGTCCTTCAGCAGGTAAAGGCCTTCGAGCTGGCGGAAGCGCTCTTCCGGCGTGAGGCGGCGAAGCTCCTCGTTCTGAAAGGCGTTCACCGCCGCCCATCGTGCCCGGAACTCCGCGCCTGTTTCCATGATCGGAGAGGATAGCGGAAGCCGGAGCGAGGCGCGCCCTCGGCGATCCGGGCCGCATGGAAGCTCGCGGCGGTTGGTACCATCGTCGGACCGGAGGCGTAGATGGAAAGTTCGTCCGAGGCGCCCGCGAACGTGGACGCGTACATCGCTTCGTGCCCGGCCGAGGTTCGGGGGATCCTCGACGAGATCCGGCGCCGCGTGCGTCTCGCGGCTCCGGGCGCCGAGGAGACCATCAGCTACCGGATGCCCGCGTTCAAGCTGAACGGCGTGCTGCTGTACTTCGCCGCCTTCAAGAACCACATCGGCGTCTACCCGCCGGTGAGCGGGGACGCGGCGCTCGAGAAGGCGCTCGGCAAGTACGCCGGGGAGAAGGGGAACCTACGGTTTCCGCTGGACCGGCCGGTTCCTTATGACCTCATCGACCGCATCGTGAAGCTGCGCGTCAAGCTGAACGGCGCGAAGAAGCCGAAACGGGCCGCCTCGAGGAAGGCATGAAGATCTCGACGGTTCTCGATCACATCGACAGCGGGCACATGGCCTTACCCGAGTTCCAACGGGGATACGTTTGGAATCGCGATCAGGTGCGCGGGCTGTTCGATTCGCTCTACCGCCGGCATCCCGTGGGCGGGCTGCTCGTCTGGGCCACCGAATCGAAGTCGGCGGCGCACCGCGGGGACGGTGCCCTGGCGGCCGGCATCGTGAAACTGCTCCTGGACGGTCAGCAGCGCATGACGTCGCTCTACGGGGTCGTGCGCGGCAGGCCGCCCAAGTTCTTCGACGGCAACGCCAACGCCTTCACCGGGCTCCGCTTCCACCTCGAGGGCGAGAACTTCGAGTTCTACCAGCCGGTGAAAATGAAAGACGACCCTCTTTGGGTCGATGTAACGGCGCTCATGCAGCAGGGCAATGCGGGATTGGGCCCCTTCGTTACCCGCTTGTCCGCGCAGCCCGAGCTGAGCGCGAAGTTCGGCGACTACGTAGGGCGCCTGAGCAGGCTCCTCGCCATCACCGACGTCGACCTGCACGTCGAAGGGGTGACCGGGGCGGACAAGTCGCTCGATGTGGTCGTCGACATCTTCAACCGGGTGAATAGCGGCGGCACCAAGCTGTCGAAGGGCGATCTCGCTCTGGCGAAGATCTGCGCCGACTGGCCCCAGGGCCGGGACGTTATGAAGGCGAAGCTCAAGGAATGGACGAAGGCGGACTATCGCTTCACGCTGGACCGGCTGCTGCGCTCCGTGAACACGGTTCTGACCGGCGAGGCCAAGTTCCAGCACCTTCACGAGAAGAGCGCGGACGAGGTGAAGGAAGCGGTGGCCCGCACCGGGAAACACATCGACACGAGCCTGAACCTGATCGCCGGGCGCCTCGGCCTCGACCATGATCAGGTGTTCTTCGGTCGATTCGGGGTTCCGGTGATGGCCCGATACCTGGATCAGCGCCAGGCGAAGAAGCTGGGACCCATGGGAGAGCAGGAACGCGACAAGCTGCTCTTCTGGTTCGTGCAAGCGGCGATGTGGGGCCGCTTTTCCGGTTCAACCGAATCGTTCATCGATCAGGATCTGAGCGCACTGGAAGGTCCGGACGGAGGCCTCGACAAGCTCCTGGAGCAGTTGCGGCTGTGGCACGGCGGGCTGCGTGCGGAACCCGGGCACTTCACGGGATGGAGTCTCGGGGCTCGCTTCTACCCCGTGCTCTACCTGCTCACACGTATGGGGCAGGCCCGGGATTGGGGCACAGGCCTGCCGCTCAAGTCGAACCTCCTCGGCAAGATGAGCCGGCTTGAGGTGCACCACATCTTCCCCAAGGCGCAGCTCTACAAGCACCAGTACAAGAGACCCGAGGTGAACGCCCTCGCCAATTTCTGCTTTCTCACCAAGGACACCAATCTCCACATCACGGACCGGTTGCCCGAGGAGTACTTCCCGAAGATCGAGGCCGCGCACAAGGGCGCGCTGGCCTCTCAGTGGATTCCCGACGACCCGGCTCTCTGGAAGATCGGGCGCTTCCGGGACTTTCTCGAGGCGCGCAAGGTGCTCCTGGCGGCGGACCTCAACCGTCGCATGGAAGAGCTTCTCCACGGCGATTTGCGTTGGCTGGCAGGCGCCCCGGCGACGCCAATCGTGCAGACGCTGGGTAGCGGCATCAGCAGTCCAGAGGAGGAAGCCGAGCTGGAGGCGCTGAACGCCTGGGTCGAAGCCCAGGGCCTTCCCCGCGGGATCATCGCCTTTGACCTC
>CAZXSG010000839.1:0-2799 GCA_964643185.1 uncultured Holophagales bacterium | reverse complement strand
AGTTCGTGGTCGCGCCGGCAGGCGAGCACGAACGGGTCCTCCATCAGGGGCTCGGGGACGACAAGTACCGGCCCTGTCCCCTCCTCGTGCAGATGGTGGACGCCGGCTGGCTCGGCAAGAAGGCGGGCCGGGGCTTCTACACGTACTCGGGACCCGGCGGCGATCGGGTGCCGAAGGGATGATCTGTCAGGTCTGCGGCGCCCCGAACGAGCTCGATCGCGAGCTCTGCCGGAAGTGCCAGTCGAAGCTCCTCGTGGTTTCGGGGAGCCGCGAGTCGTACGACGAAGGGAGCCTGAGCGGGGGTTCCGGCCAGGACGACGGCATCTCTCTCGACGAACACCTCCTCGAGCGCGTGAGCGTCCTCGAGGAGATCGTCAAGCGCTGCGCCGAGACGCTGAAGCTCCTTCTCGACTCGCTGAACCGCCAGGAGAAGAACGGCTTCGTCGCCCAGGCGGGGCTCCTCGCGATGAAGGACCTCCTCGAGCGCAAGGGCGTCGTGGCGGAAGGGGAGCTGCTCGATCTGTGGGAAGCCCGAGTGGATCACCACATGGCCGCGGTCGAGAAACGGGAGCGGTTCGTGGAGCGGCGGGAACGACTCGTCGCCGCCTATGCCGGCGACAAGAAAGAGCGCTTCCTCGAGCTCCTCAAGGACGCCGAGATGGCGCTCTTCGCACTCGAGACCGACAAGGCCCTGAAGCTCCTCGAGGAGGCGCACCGGCTCGACCGCGGCAACGCCGAGCTCGCGTTTTTTCTGGGAGAGACCTACTTCAACGAGGGCGACGCGGACCGTGCGGGCGCGCTCCTCCGGCAGGTGCTCACGCACGATCCCCGGCACTTCGAAGCGCTGGTCTACGCGGGTGTTCTCGAGAACGAAGCCGGGCGGTCCGAGCGCGCGATCGACTCGCTCAAGCGGGCCGTGGCCGTGAAGCCCGACGCCTTTCTGCCG
Organism: uncultured Holophagales bacterium; assembly: GCA_964643185.1. GTDB lineage: Bacteria > Acidobacteriota > Thermoanaerobaculia > UBA5066 > UBA5066 > JAEUQS01. The sequence goes on along the minus strand of CAZXSG010000839.1, from coordinate 1,853 downwards.
CACTTCGCGCTCGGAGCGCTGCTCGCTCTCTCCGGACAGTTGCCGAAAGCGGAGACGTTTCTCGAACGGGCCGTCGAGATCGAGGAGAACGGGGAAGCCTGGTCCCTCCTCGGCACGATCGCTTACGAGAGAGGCCGCCTCAAGCAGGCCATCGACGCCTTCCAGAAAGCCGTTCGCCTCGACCCCGAGGACGAGGAGTCTCTTTACCAGCTCGGCCTCTGCTACCTCGATCGCGGGTGGACCCAGAAGGCCGCCGAGCGCTTCCAGGCGGCTCTCGAGCTGAACCCCAACCGGCTCGAGTTCCAGGAGGCGTCCAAGCTCCTGGCTCCGGGATCCGGTCGCGCCCTCCCCAAGGTTTCGGGGGAGGCCGCCGACCTCGCGCAGAAGGCTCAGGGCCTGGCTGCGCAGGAGCCCCAGAAAGCTCTCGCCATCTATCGCCGAGCTCTCAAGATCGATCCCGAGAACCCCACGCTCCTCATCGCCTACGCGCTGCTCTGCTCCTCGGTGGGGCGGACCTCCGAGGCCGTGACCACGACCCGCCGCGTCCTCGCCCGCGAGCCCGGAGAGATGGTCGCTGCCGCCGCGTACGCGACGCTCCTCGAAGCGCTCAAGGCCGAAGGCAAGTACCGGGAAGGCAGCCGGGTCGCCGAGGAGATGCTCGGTGTGGTGCGCTCCAACTACGCGCGCTCGATCGCCTATTTCCAGAGGGCGACCGCCCTCGCCGAGATGGGCGAGGACCTCGACGGCGCGCTGCACGCGGCCGACCTCTCGCTGCGTCTCTCACCCAAGGAGATGCGACAGTTCCCGCTCGCGGCCAAGGGCTGGGTGCACTACAAGCGCCGCGAGTTCGCGAGCGCGGTGGATTGCCTGAAGCGCGCGACCGATCTGGGGGAAACCCCCGCCGGCCTCACGCAGCTCGGGCTCGCGTACCTCGCGCTCGGGGATCTCCGGGCCGCGCGGCAGGCTTTCGGGCGCGCCAAGCGCAAGGGCGGCCGGGCTTCGGCGGCGCGGGGACGGCTCGAGTCGAAGATGCTCGAGCAGATCCGGCGCAGCCTGAGGCTCGACGAGAAGATGGCCCAGCGCGGCCGCAAACCCGGAACTTCGCGTTAAGTCGCGTTAACGCGTCCCGGGGACCTTCCTGTTTTTCTTCTTGACAGAAGCGCGTAAGCGGGCAAATGATCTGCCGCACTAAACATACCGAGTGTTCGGTATTTGCGGTCGGAGGCTTCATGGCTTTTCAGATCCCGTCGTTCGTCGCGCTTCTTTCCAGGCGTCGGTCCCTCGTGGCGGTGGGACTCGCTCTGGTCCTCTCCTCCGCCGCACCCTCGAACACGGCGTCCGCGCAGGTCGCGGACGGCATCGTCGAGGTCGAGGTCGTCGACGGCTCGGGCGGCCCCTTGCCCGGTGTCCTCGTCACGGTCGCGCGCCCCGACACGGGGCTCTCGCGAACCGGGACGAGCACGGCGAGCGGCGTCGCGATCTTCCGCTCGCTGCCGCCCGCGAGCTACGAGATCTCGGCAGCTCTGGCGGGCTTCGAAACCGGCACCGCCAAGGGCCTCGCGCTTCGCGTCGGCCAGACCCAGCGCGTGAAGCTCACGCTCCGCCAGAGCAAGAGCGAAGAGATCACCGTGACGGGGGAGGTACCGCTCGTCGACGTCTACAAGACCGACTCCTCGACGAACATCGTGCCCGAGCAGATCAAGGATCTTCCCGTCGCGAACCGCAACTTCGAGAACCTCGCGTTCATCGCGCCCGGCGTCCAGCGAGAGCGCGGAGCGTTCCGCTTCATCTCGGGCGGACCGGTGGTGGGCAGCGGCGGAAACGCCAGCCAGTCCAGCATCCTCGTGAACGGC
>CAZXSG010000838.1:0-2800 GCA_964643185.1 uncultured Holophagales bacterium | reverse complement strand
CCGCGATTCGCGCACAGCTCGTCGAGCTCCTGGGGGAGCCGCTCGCGCTCCTGGCCCGGCGGCTCGCGAAGGCCGGCGGCCGGCCACGGGGCTTCACGCTCGTGTACCTGCCTGGAGGCGGCCTCGGTCTCGAGGACGTTCAGCGGGATCTCTGGGCCTCAGTGGCCAGCCGGTTCGGACTGTCGTTCCTCGACCTCTCCGACGAGATGAGCGCGTTTCGCGCGAGCTTCGGGCCGCTCTCGGAGATTCGGAACAACGACCACTTTTCAACCGATGGAAATACGTTCGTCGGCTGGCTTCTCTCGCGCACGCTGGCCCGGGCCGGGCTCCTGTCGGCCGTTCCGCCCGCCGCTGTGGAGTGAGCGCGGCGTCCTCCGGCGCCGTTTCCGAGCGTCCCGGCGTGCGCCCCGCGACCCCAGGGCCCTAGAATCACCGGATTCGCGTGAGAAGTCCGGCCGGAGTCCTCTGCGGCCTTTTCGCGCTCCTCGCCGGCGTCCCGCTTGCCCTGAGGGCGGAACCCTCCGGCGTCGAGCTCTACGAAGGGCTCACGGTGGTGCGGCCGCTGCCGGCCACGGTGCTGCAGGATCGCGCCAGCACGTTGAGCGTCGACGACGCGTTCACCAAGAGCGATCTCTTCCGCCCTCTCGACGTCGACTTCCGGCTCAGCGAGGACGTGAGCGTCTACTGGCTCCGTGTGACGGTCGTCGCGTCCCACGTGCCCGAGGCCGGCTGGCTCTTCCTCGCGGGGAGAGACTGGGATTCGGTGCAGGTTTTCCTCCCGCAGGGCCGCACGTATCGCGCGGTGCGATCGGGAGGCTCGGTGAAGACCGTGGAGCGGGATCTCGTCTCGGACGAGCTCGCGTTCTGGCTGCCTCTCGTCCAGGGCCGTGAGCTGACCTTCTTCGTGCGGTACGAGGGCACGATGACGGGTTACCACGCACCCAAGGCGATCACCCCGTCCCTGGAATCGGGCGCGTCGTTCCTGGCCCGTGAACGCGCGGTGCAGTACGCGCAGGGCGCCTACGTGGGTCTCCTCGTCGCGATGCTCGTCTACAACCTCTTCCTGCTCATCGGCACGCGGGATCGCACGTATGCCTACTACGTTCTCTACACGCTTTTCTTCGGCCTCATCTGGGTGAGCCGGGCCGGCCAGGGCTGGGAGTACCTGTGGTCCTTCTCCTACGGCTTCGAGAAGGTCTCGTCGTTCATCTTCATCATTCTGGCGATCGTCTTCGGCGTGCTCTTCGGCCGTCGCTACCTCAAGACGCAGCAGCACGCCCCCTTCTTCCACACGTTTTTCGGCGGGGTCGCGGCCGCGGCCGTGCTCTGCGGTGTGATCGGCTTCCTGGGCTTCTGGGGTCCCGCGCAGACGCTCCTCGCGCTCACGGCGCTCGTCGCGTCGATCTCGTCTCTGGCCGGAGGCGCCATCGTGTATTCGCGGGGCTTTGCCCCGGCGCGTTGGTTCCTCATCGCCTGGGCGGCCCTCGTCGTCGCGAACGTGGCGTACATCCTCGCGTTCTTCGGGATCCTTCCCAACAACTTCCTCACGCGGTACGGGCCGCAGATCGGCTCGGCTCTGGACATGTTGCTCCTCGCGTTCGGCCTCGCGGACCGCATCAACCTCGCCGAGCGGGAGAAGGCCACCGCCCAGGCCGCCGTGAGCAAGGGCCTCGAGCGCGAGGTGAAGCAGCGAACGGCGGATCTCGAGCTCGAGAAACGGAAGGCCGAGGAGGCCCGGGCTCTGGCCGAGGCCGCGAACCGCGCGAAGAGCAACTTCCTCGCCGCGATGAGCCACGAGCTCCGCACGCCGCTCAACGCGATCATCGGGTACGCCGAGATCCTCAAGGAGGAAGCCGTCGAGATCGGCGAGAGCGGCCTCGTCACCGACATCGAGCGCATCCGAACGGCGGGGCGGCATCTGCTCGGCCTGATCAACGGCGTCCTCGACCTCTCGAAGATCGAGGCGGGCAAGATGGAGCTCGAGGTCCAGACGTTCAGCGTGCCGGATTTGCTGCGCGAGGTGATCGATACCATCCGTCCGCTCCTCGAGAAGAACGCCAACCGGCTCGAGGTGCAGGGCGTCGACGGGCTCGGCACCATGTGGACCGACGTGACGAAGCTCCGTCAGATCCTTCTGAACGTGCTGTCGAACGCCACGAAGTTCACGCAGGCCGGCACGGTGAAGCTCGTCGCCTACGTCGAGCCGAGCTCCGGCGGCGACCGCATCGTGTTCCGCATCTCCGACACCGGGCTCGGGATGACGCCCGAGCAGAAGGCCCGCATCTTCGAGGCGTTCGTCCAGGCCGACGCGGGCCACACGCGGCGCTTCGGAGGCACGGGCCTCGGTCTCGCGATCTCGAAACGCTTCTGTCTGATGATGGGTGGCGAGATCGAGGTCGAATCCGCGCCCGGGAAGGGCTCGACGTTCACGCTGCGTATCCCGCGCCGGGCACCGGAGAAGTCCATCGCCCCGCGTCCCCCGGGGTCCTCGGGCGGGAACGCGTCGCTCCCCCGCGTGGCCGCTGTTTCCCGAGAGTGATACAGCTGCATCAAGGCCTCGCGGTTGGCGGGACCTATAATTCACAGCGTAGAGACGTAGAGATACGAAAGGAGCGCACATGACGATCAACACCAAACGGATCAGCCTCGTCCTCGTTTTCCTCGCCGCGAGCGGCACACTTCTGGGAACCATCGAACATCAGAAGGAGTTCGTGGCCCACTACCCGGAGGCCAAGGCGAAGCTGAACAAGTGCAGCACCTGCCACACGGGATACACGCTTCCCAAGGCCACCAAGACGTG
>CAZXSG010000837.1:0-2801 GCA_964643185.1 uncultured Holophagales bacterium | reverse complement strand
GCACGGGCTGGAGCCCCGCGAGGCGCGGGCGGAGCTCCTCGCGGAAGATCGCGCGACGCCGCTCGTCGTCGGGTGAGGGCCGGTACGTGATCCGCGGCCGGCCTTTCGCGAGCTCGATGCCGTTCGAGGTCTGCGGGAGATCCTCCAGGATCGAGGCGAGGATGGGCACGCGGGAGAGCACCGGCCAGAGAGCGCGCGCGAACGGCGCCAGGAAGCGCAGGGCCGGGGAGCGGTGCGCGAGAACGGCCTCCAGCGCGGGCAGCGCTCCGAACGACTGCACGGTGCCGAGCTTTCCCTCTGGCGTCTCGTAGAGGTCGTTGAAGCCGAGCGCCTTCGCGTCGCCCGGATGGCCGAGACGGCGAGCGCCCGGCAGCGCCCAGAGATCGATGCCGTGCCGCATGAGGTTTCGTCCCACGAGCCCGGACCCGTTCGCGAGGCCGCGGTGCCAGCCCCCGGACCGCGAGGCGAGGAACAGCGCGGGAGTCGCGAGGGCGCCCGCCGCGAGGACGACGACCCCGGCCCGCAGCGTCACGCGCCGGCCGTCCTGAACGCAGTCGACGCCCGTGACGCGCGTCGGCGAGGCCTCGAGCGCCACCGCCTCGCAGCCCGTCGCGAGGGAAGCGCCCAGAGCGAGCGCGGGACGCAGCGCCACGCGGTCCGCGTCGTTCTTGCACTCGCGCGCGCAGAGAAAGCCCTGGCAGGCGGTGCAATCCGGAACGGCCCGGCAGGCGAGCGGCAGCCGATACGGATGGAGCCCGCGTTCCGTGAGAGCCGAGAGGAGCTCCTCCGTGGCCGCGCCCGCGGGAATCGGAGCCGGGAGCGGCGCGCCGGCATCCGCCCGGAGCGGGTCTCTTTCACCCTTCACTCCGTACAGCTCCTCGGCGCGCGCGTACCAGGGAGCCAGATCCCGATAGGTGATCGGCCAGGCGGCGAAATCGCCGGGGAAGAAGCGCTCGAGGACGCCGCCGTGGAGAGCCGACGAGCCGCCGGTTCCGCTCCCGATCTCGGGGCGCACCAGGAGGCCCCCGATCTCCGCCTCTTCGACCCGGCGACCGCCCCGCCGGAGCGCCTCACGCTGGTCCTCGAGCGAGCCTCCGAACAGCGGATCGGCTTCCACGATGTGCCCGCGAATTGCCCGCGGGAGCGCGAGGTCCAGCCCCTTCTCGACGAAGAGAACCCTCTTGCCGTGCCGTGCGAGGACGAGCCCGAGGGTCGCACCTCCGAGGCCCGTGCCGACGACCACCGCGTCCCAGTCCGTCGCTGCGAGGTCGGAGATGTTCACGGCGGGAATCGCGCGCGAGTGTACGCTCGGGCCGGTGCTCGCCGTCCTCTCCCTGGACTCGGTATCCGCGCCGCTCGTGGATCGCCTCGTCGACGAAGGACGCCTCCCGAACCTCGCCGCGCTGAGACGCGCCGGACAGAGCGTCGCGCTCGAGGAGGAGCTGCCCGGAGCCGCCTACACCACGCTCTACACGGGCCTGCCGCTCGCCGAGCACGGGGTTCACTTTCCGCTCCAGTGGTCGCCCTCGGCCCAGACGGCCGTCCCTTCGGACGCTCTCATGGAGAAGGCGATGACGCGCTCCGTGTTCCGCCGGCTGGCCGCGGCGGGCCTCCGCGTCGTCGTGCTGGACCCTCCCGAGTGCGTGCCTCACGAGGTCGCGGGGAGCGTCCTCGCGAGCGGGGTGGCGTTTCGCGCGCGCATCCTCCTGCCCCGCTGGGCGCGGCCGCGGAGCGCTGGCCGCGCCCTCGAGCGACTGCTCGGGCGGCCGCCCCGCGTCGACGAGGTCTTCGGGGTCGCGGACGGCGAAACCTCCATCGCGATCGCGGGCGACCTCCGGCTGGCACCCCTTCGCCTCGCGAGCGCCGCCGAACGGCTCCTCGACGACGTGCGGCCCGATCTCCTGTGGATCACGTTCGCGGCCGCGCATCAGGCGGGACACCTCCTTTGGGGCGCCCCCACGGCTCAGGGCTCCCCCGCGCTCCGCGACGTGTACGCGGCCGTGGACGAAGCACTGGGCCGCGTCGTGGCCCGGCTGCCGCGCGGGGCAGACATCCTCTTGATGTCGCCGAAAGGGATGGCCGCCAACGCCTCGCGAATCGACCTCCTGCCAGGGATGCTCGAGCGCGTGCTGAACGGTGCCGCTCGTTCCGGAGGCGGCTCTCAGAGCCCGCTCTGGCGGCTGCGCGCGGGTCTTCCGCAGCCGCTCCGGGCGCGCATCGCGGCGTGCCTCCCCGAAGCGCTCGTGGCCGCGCTCCTGGGGCGCCTCGAGACACTCGGGCGCGACTGGAGCCGCACCCGCGCGTTCGTGCCGCCCTGCGACGTGCACGGCTTCGTTCGCTTCAACCTCGCGGGTCGCGAGGCGAAAGGAACGGTTCCCGATTCCTCGGCCGCGGCGCTCGCCGAGGAGATCGCGCTCGGCCTCGCCTCGTTCGCCGACCTGGGCGGGACGGCCGACGGCGCTCCCAGCGTGGACCGCGTCGCGCCCACGCCCGGAGCGGCGGGCGGGGCCTCGTGGCTCCTTCCGGACCTCCTCGTGCACTGGAGCGCGAACCCTTCGACGGGTCTTCTCGGAGTGCGCTCCGAGCGGTTCGGCGAGGTGCTCCGGCGCGGCGCGGGCACCGGACGCACGGGCAACCACCGGCCGGGGACGTGGCTCACGGTGCTCCCCGGGAGTGACCGCACGCGAACGGCCGCGCGCCTGTCCGCCCCGGCGGCCACGGCTCGGCTGGAGGACGTAACGGCGACGATCTGCGAGCTCCTGGGCGGAGATCGCGAGGGTCTTCGCGGCACGCCCCTCGCG
>CAZXSG010000836.1:0-2802 GCA_964643185.1 uncultured Holophagales bacterium | reverse complement strand
GATGAGAATCCGCCCAGTGGGCCCAGGCCGGAATCAGCCAGGTGAGGAGCCCGACGACGCCGATCGCCTGCGCGCTCGGCGGTGGCGGCGAGAACGGCCCGGACACCCAGATGGCGAAGATGAAGACGAGGAGAGCCCAGAGACCGATCGAGCCGGCGCGGTCCCGCGCCACAGTGGACCGCACATAGAGCACCACACCCAGTACGTAGAGCCCACCCTCCACGAGGAGCGTGCCCGGCACCGAGTTCCAGAGACCGAGACCGAACTTCGGAGAAGACCCGGGCGACAGCGGCAGATCGGGACGGTGCGACAGAAGGTCGAGCAGCCAGTGACTGAGAACGAGGAACGCGAGGAGCAGGAACGCGCGCCGGTCACTCAACTTGAAGCGCAGCGCGACGAACGCGAAGAGCGGCGCCCAGACGAGGACCGTGAGCAGGCTGTGAGTCCACGGGTAGTGCTGGAAGTCGAGCGGCGTGAACGCGGTGTTGCCGGGATCGATCGCGACGCGCTCGACGCCCAGGATGAGGAGCACCGGCCACACGAGGTCGATGAAGAACGTCGCCGCGAACAGGATGCCGAGCGACTGCCGGGGAAGCTGGGGCTTCAGGGCGAGGGCCAGGGCCGCGTGTCCCGCGAACATACGCGGAGGCTACCCCTCCCCATCGCTTCATGGGAAGCTTCCCGCGAGGTGACCCGATGAAGGCATACGGCGCGGAATTCCTCGGCACGTTCTGGCTCGTCCTCGGGGGCTGCGGAAGCGCCGTCCTGGCGGCTGCCTTCCCGGAAGTCGGCATCGGTCTCCATGGCGTTTCGCTGGCCTTCGGCCTCACCGTCCTCACGATGGCCTACGCGATCGGCCACGTCTCCGGCTGCCACCTGAACCCCGCGGTCTCGATCGGCCTCTGGGCCGGCGGGCGCTTCCCGGCCTCGAGCCTCGCTCCGTACATCGGCTCGCAGGTCGCGGGCGCGATCGCCGCGGGCGGCGTGCTGTTCCTCATCGCGAGCGGTGCTCCCGGCTTCGACGTCGCCAAGGGCTTCGCGTCGAACGGATACGGCGCGCACTCCCCCGGCGGCTACTCGCTCCTCGCTGCGCTCGTCACCGAGATCGTGATGACGATGTTCTTCCTGATCGTCATTCTGGGCGCCACGAGCAAGCGTGCTCCCGCGGGCTTCGCGCCGATCCCGATCGGCCTCGCGCTCACGCTCATCCACCTCATCAGCATTCCGGTCACGAACACGTCGGTGAACCCGGCGCGCAGCACAGGGGTCGCGGTTTCGTTGGGCGCCTGGGCCACGGGCCAGTGTTGGCCTTTCTGGGTGGCGCCCATCGTCGGCGCGGTTCTGGGAGCGCTGGCGTATCGCTTCATCAGCAGCGAAGAGTGAGGGGACCGGAATGCCCGTCGTCTCACACAACCCGCCGGAGCTGTTTCCACCGTATCGGTGCTACAGCCATGCCGTGGAGATCCGCGGCGACTCCAGGCTCCTCGTCATCAGCGGGCTCAACGGCTATCTGCCCGATGGCATCACGATGCCCGAGTCGTTCGCGGATCAGGCTGACCTCGTGTGGCGGCACATCGGCACCGTCTTGCACTCCGCCGGGATGGACTACGGAGACCTCGTCTCGGTGCGCACGTATCTCGCCGATCCCGCAGACGACGAGGCGAACGTCGAGACGCGCGTGCGTTATCTGGGCTCTCACAGGCCCTCGCTGACGGTGGTGTGCTGCCGGCTGCTGGACCCCCGCTGGAAGCTCGAGGTGGAGGCGATGGCCGCACAGTCGGTGTGAAGGCTACGTTTCGGCCAGCTCCGTCCGCAGTTGCATGAGCAGGTGGCCGAGCCGGTTCCTCCCGGAGCCGTCCCCGCCATCGGCCCAGTAGACGTCCTTCGACGTGTGCTCGACGAGGAGCGCCGTGCCGGTCCCGAGGAGCAGGCGCTTCAGGCGCCCGTGCTGTGAGAACTTGGCCCGGAGCGCGTCGAGCATCACCTGCTCTTTCACATCTTCCCAGTCGGACCGCAGCGGGTGCTTGCGGGAGCGCCCCATGCGCGCGGCGACCATCGGGCTCGGGACCAGGCGGATCGCCTCCTCGTGGGGCGTCCCGGCGAACTTCTGAGCCTGGAAGTAATGCTCCGTGGTGGGCCAGACCCGGCCGCCCACCTCGATGGGGAAGGCCGCGAAGTTCGAGAACGCGCCATAGGGTTCCTCTTTGGCACTGTAGAAGCGGACCTCGAGGGAAGTCTCGGAGGTCATTCGAAGTAGCCGCTCACGTCGAGCACGACGTCGACGGCTCCGAGCGAGTCGTTGAAGACCTGGAGGTAGCCCGAAGCGTTCCGCTCGAGCCCCAGGATCGCGAAGCCCGCTCGCGTGGATCCGGCTCCAAAGGCCACGGCCCGGGTTCCGTCGGTCGCCGACGCGGATTCGCCGACGCGCAGAAGGCCCGTGGCAGAGGCGTTGATCGCGGTGACGTTGACGGCCACCGCAGTCGCCGTGAGGGGAACACCGCAGGTCCCGGCGATCGGAAACGACCGCATCTGTCCCGCCGGAAGCGCGGGCCCGCCGCGCACGCCGTTTGGATCCCGGGTGTCCACGACGCGGCACGGAGTGACCGCCTGCAAGGTCGAGGGAGCCAGAATGCCGCCGGTATCGGGCACGACCTCGAGACGCAGCGTGCCCTCGAGCCCGCACGCGCCGTCTGTGGCCACGAGCGTCACGTCGGTCGGCTCGTCGAGCGTCAGCGTCGTCGTCTGCTGTGTGCCACCTCCGGGCTGCCAGGAGTAGCCGCTCGCCGTCTCGGCCACGGTCAC